>CAKVCJ010000278.1 GCA_934725655.1 uncultured Brachyspira sp. | reverse complement strand
TTTTTTGTGAGAAGATATTTGGAACTACTAAAGAATATGAGTGTTATTGCGGTAAGTTTAAAAGCAAACGTTATAAAGGTGTTGTTTGTGATAAGTGCGGAGTTGAAGTTACACATTTCAAAGTAAGACGCGAGAGAATGGGTCATATAGAGTTAGCTGCGCCTGTTGCTCATATTTGGTATTATAGAAACACTCCTTCAAGAATTGGACTTCTTTTAAACATGAATATATCTCATTTAAGAAGCGTACTTTATTTTGAGAGATATGTTGTTATTGATGCGGGGGACAGCGATTATTCTAAGGGTGATTTGCTTACTGAAGATGAATATAATGAAGCTTTAGATAGATATGGGGACAATATTCGTATTGGTATAGGTGCTGAAGGTATACGCGATATGCTTAAAGACCTTGACATGGACGAAGAAATCAGAAAGCTTAGAGAAGAGATGATTAAAAAGGGTGAGAAATCTGACAGAAGGCTTAGAAAACGTCTTGAAATTTTTGAAGATTTCAAATCATCAGGCAATGACCCTACTTGGATGATACTTGATGTTGTACCTGTTATTCCGCCAGAGTTAAGACCTATGGTTCAGCTTGACGGCGGACGTTTCGCTACTTCAGATTTGAATGACCTTTATAGAAGAGTTATAAATAGAAACATTCGTTTAAGGAGATTATTAGTTTTAAGAGCTCCTGATATCATTATAAGAAATGAAAAGAGAATGCTTCAAGAGGCGGTTGATGCTTTATTTGATAACAGTAAGAGAAAGAAGGTTGTAAAAGGACCTGGAAACAGAGCTTTAAAATCACTTTCAGATATGTTAAAGGGTAAACAAGGTCGTTTCCGTCAAAACCTTTTAGGTAAACGTGTTGACTATTCAGGCCGTTCCGTTATTGTTGCAGGTCCTATATTAAAAATGCATCAATGCGGACTTCCTAAAAAAATGGCTGTTGAATTATTTAAGCCGTTCATAATGAAAAAATTAGTTGAAAATAACTCAGCTCATAACATAAAATCTGCAAAAAGATTTGTGGAAGAGGGCAGAGAAGAAGTTTGGGGAGTATTAGAGGAGATTGCTAAAGAGCATCCAGTTCTTTTAAACCGTGCTCCGACACTTCACAGGCTTGGTATACAGGCATTTGAACCTGTACTTGTTGAAGGAAAGGCAATTCAGCTTCATCCGCTTGTTTGTCACGCTTATAACGCTGACTTTGACGGCGATCAGATGGCAGTTCACACTCCGCTTTCTGCAGAATCGCAAATTGAAGCTTGGACTTTAATGCTTGCTCCGCATAATATATTAAACCCTGCTAATGGCGAGCCTATTGTTAACCCTACTCAGGATATTGTACTTGGTATTAGTTATTTAACTAAGTTAAGAACTGGTATGAAAGGTGAAAATAAAGTATTTGCTTCTCCTGAAGATGCTTTGCTTGCTTATGACAGCAATTTAATTGAGCTTGAGGCGAGAATTAAAGTTCTTATGAAAGATAAAGACGGAGAAGAGAAATTTGTTGAAACTTCTGTCGGAAGAATTAAGTTTAATCAGGTTATCCCTGAGGACTTTAGATTCCAAAACAGAGATTTCGGAAGTAAAGATTTAGCTAAATTTATTCATGAAGTATATTTGAAACATGGTACTGCTACTACTGTTAATATGCTTGATGATATTAAAGAACTTGGATACAAAAGTGCTACAGTATTTGGTTCTACTATATCTGTATCTGATATCCTTATCCCTCCAATGAAAAAGCATGAAATTGAAGAGGCTACTAAACAGGTAGAACAGCTTAGAGACCAATATATGAATGGTATTATTACAGATGATGAGAGGAGTCAGAAGGTAAAAGACTTGTGGACTGCTGTAGAGGGTAGAATTACTGATGCTATGATGGATAATTTAAGACAAGACCAAGACGGATTTAACCCTATATACATAATGGCAGATTCTGGAGCGAGGGGTTCTAAACAGCAGATAAGGCAGCTTGCAAGTATGCGCGGACTAATGGCTAAGCCTAATGGCGATATTATAGAGCTTCCTATTATTTCAAACTTTAAAGAGGGTCTTACTGTACAAGAGTACTTTATCTCTACTCACGGTGCAAGAAAAGGTCTTGCTGATACTGCTTTAAAAACTTCAAGTGCTGGTTATCTTACAAGGAAATTAGTTGACGTTGCTATTGGTGTTGTTGTTTCTGAGCATGACTGTGGTACTGTTAAGGGTATTGAGATTGAACCTATTAAAGAATATGATGAGATTAAAAAATCATTAAAAGAGAGAGTTGTTGGTTTCTTTAGTAATGAGTATATTTATCATCCTCAAACTAAAGAGCTTATATGTGAGGCTAATACCGAGATTACAGAAGAGATTGCTGATAGAATAGAACAGGCTGGTATAGAAAAAATTAGAATAAGACATCCGCTTACTTGTGAAAGCAGAATGGGTGTTTGTCAAAAATGTTACGGAAGAAGCTTATCTACTAACACTCTTGCTTCTATTGGTGAGGCTGTAGGTGTAGTGGCAGCTCAAAGTATTGGTCAGCCTGGTACGCAGCTTACAATGAGAACTTTCCACATCGGAGGTGTTGCTACGCAGTCTATTGAAGAAAATGAAGTTAAGCTTAATTACCCTATATATATAGAGCAGTTCTCTAATTATGTTGTACAGCCTAATGGCGTGAAAATTACAGCAAGAAATGGCGAGCTTTTAATAAGAAGAGTACTTAATAAATGGGAAAAAGGATCTCTAAAAGATATATTAAAAGAAAACAATGCCAAAGTGCTTATTGGGGACGTTATCGCTAATACAAAAGACGGCGAAGATATAAAAGCTACACATAATGGTACTTTGAAAATCACTAGCGATAATAAATATGTAATGATTACAGGTGCTAAGCATAATATACCTATTAAAGTGGGTAGTGAATATAAAGTTAATGAGAATGTATTTATTGATGCTAATACAGTAATTGCGAGCTTTGATGGTTATAATGAGCCTATAATATCT
>CAKVCJ010000277.1 GCA_934725655.1 uncultured Brachyspira sp. | reverse complement strand
TAGAATACTCTTTCCAATGTTCTTTCGATTTTTCTAATACTTTCAAACCATCTTTTGTTATTAAATAATATTTTCTTGGTTTCTCTTCGTTTGTTTTCCATTCACTTTTTAAAAGCCCCTGATTTTCTAACCTTCTTAAAAGCGGATATAAAGTATTAGACTCTATTGTTATGCCATTTTCTTTTAATTTACTTATTAAGCTGTAGCCATATTCTTGATTTTTAAGCTGACTTAATACAACCATTATTAAAGTCCCCCTCCTTAATTCTTGCACCAAACTAGAAATTAAATCATCATTATTCAATCGCTGCTCCTTATTATTTAATACGCTATAGTGTGTTATACACAGTATAGTACATCGTATATGTAGAATTGTCAAGTAGAAAGATAATTATTTTTTAATATTTTTTAAAAGAATGCAACAATAATTATCAGCAAGAAGAAAGGACAGTTATTACTTATAGTTGCCATTTATAGTAAACAAACATCTTTTTAAGAATAAGCCAATAAATACGAACTTTTTAAGAAAAACTATTTGCTATAGTGGATTCCGCACCGTATATCTTAATATTAATAAAAGCAAAATGTAAGTGTGGCTTATTACTTTTAAATTTATGATTTTTTTATACCATAATCTGCATTTATATTCTCATTTATCAAAATATACATTTCTTCATCTGTCAACAATTTTAATCTATAATTTAAATCATTCGGTATATTTCTATTAAGCATTGTATTATTTTCTAAATTATAAAAATATAATGTTGTTTTTATTAAAATAAATAATTCTTCATTATCTTCATTTTCTGTAATTTGAAAATAAGTTTCCATATATTTTTTAAAATTTGAGTATATTAAATTCCTTATTAAAATTATATCTTCTTGACTTCTATTAGCATCAATTAAATATTCAGTTTTTGATAAAAAATAAAAATAATATTTATTATTTGGATATTCAATTCCTGATATTAATAATGTAAGTAAGTCAGTTTCATAATTTTTATTTGGATATTTTATACCAGAATAATTTATATCTAATAATTGTAATGATTCATGATAAAATTCTATAGAATATTTAATAGCATTTATATACAAATCAATTTTACTTTGATTATAAGAATTAGATAACCTTTTATTTAATAATAATTCTATAACAAAAAAATTATCTCCTAAACTCGTATATAATGGAAAATTAATATCTCTATCATTAGCTTCTTCTTTTAAATAATATAAATAATCCATATAGTTAATAAAATCATTTTTAGATTTCATTTTAGCATTAATTAACTTTTCCTTTTCTCTATATACATAATTATTAACATTTTCTATTATTTTATCAATAAAATCTATTTTTGAATAAATATGATTATATATATCATAAATATTTAAATATATGTCTTTAATTTCATAATCTATATACCTTCTTATACATAAATGTGTATCTCCTTTGAATCCGATTAACCATACAGAAAAAGGAGAACTATGAAAACTTTTTCCACATATTTTTGAATGTCTATCAGTTACTATAGGATGTACTGATGATATAGAACGAATATAATTAAAATAATCATCATCTGAACATTCATAATTTATACAATCTAACCCAATTATATTTTGTAGATTGCATTTATTTTCTTTAATATCTGATAAATCAATATTAAAAACTTCAGCAATATGATATATACAATTAATTATAACATATGAATTATTAATAAAATCGTAAAAATCAAAAGCTCGAGATGAATTTGTTTTATTTAATACCATTTCATTAAGATATATTGCTGTGTCATTTAACCTGTCTAAAGAAACATAAATTGTATTAATTGCATTGTATTCCTTAGTAGAATTTTTCTTTAATTTAAATTTTGTTTTTTTTATAATAAAAATATAATTCTTTAGTACATTTGTTAATGTTTCTATTTTATCAATATTTATATTAATTTGCTCTATCAAAATAAATCTCCTAAAAAATTACTAGTAGTTTTATTTATAAATAGTTTCCATAAATATTATAAAATACAAAAATAAAAATTCTTATATATTTTTAAGCATGACTAATTATTGCTGTTTACTTTCTAATACAGTATTTATTGCTTCTATATATAATTTTTGATTTTTATCTTTATCTATATCATAATTATTATCAAACTTTATTAGATTTTCATTACTAGCCTTATTAAAGGTGTCTAAAATTGTAGAATATTCTTTTGAAGAATTATCAGCAAATTTTAATATAAATCCAAAATAATTATTAGTCATACTATTGATGTCTTTATTTAACTCATTAGTATTTATACGAAGTCCAGATAATATCATATTATTATCATCAAATGTTATTAAATGATATATTAAAATATTATTAATATATTTATAAAAATAATATTCACCATTTTTACTAGATATAAATTTAAATGATAAACAACCATCTTGTAATCTATTTGAGTCTAAATAATTAGCAAATATATTTCCATCTTCTGATTTTGTAAAATAACAATAATAACCTTCATAATTAGTTCTATAAAAAGCATTTCCTACATATTTTTCAATATCTTTACTATCTTGGGAATTAGAACATGCAATAGAAACATACATAAAAATAAATAATAAAATAATAATATTTTTCATAGAATAAACTCCTAATTTATAACTATAATAAATAATTATAACATATATAATAAAATATAAAACGACATATAGTTTGCTTATATAAAATAAAAGGACAGCCATTACTCATAGCCGCCCTTTTATAATATCTAAATATTAATTATTTTTTATTTTACTGCCTCAGCACATCTAGTACATAACTCTTTATGCTCAGTTCCTACACTCTCATAATGTCCCCAACAGCGTACGCATTTTTCATGAATAGCTTTCTCTGTCTTAACAAAAGAAACGCCGCCCTCTATAAATGTGTCATCCTTGCTGTCAGAGAGAGTTACTTTACTTACAATAAATATCTCGTTTAAATATTTTTCGTATTTAGCAAGCAAGTCTTTAGTTGATGATTCTT
>CAKVCJ010000276.1 GCA_934725655.1 uncultured Brachyspira sp. | reverse complement strand
CCAAGATTCAGGCAGAAAAGATGACGGCGTAGTTGATGCTGACTATGAGGTTGTTGATGACAATGACAAAAAATAATAATAAATAAAATAGATAAAAAGTAAAAGTTGAATATATAAAGTCTATTAGGCGGTTGGAGATTAATTTTTAATGATTGATTTTCAGCCGCCTATATTTTTATGGAGTATATAAAATGATTGAATTATTAGAAGCCTCTAAAAATAATGATTTAGAAACATTAAAAGCCTTAATAGAAAAAGGAGCTGATATAAATGCTAAAATGATTACGGAAAAACAGCTTTGATGTGGGCTTCAGAAAAAGGGTATTTAGAAATAGTAAAACTTTTGATAGACTCAGGAGCTTATGTAAATGTTAAGGATAAAAGGGGTAGAACTGCTTTAAGATATGCTTTAGAAAATGGGCATTCAGAAGTAGCGGAATTTTTAAAATCAAAAGGGGCTAAATAATTAAATAGATTCTCTTTGACAATTTTCATTAACATCTAAATAATTATATTTTGTTATATGATTTGTTTTGTTCAACTTTTTCCCGTAGCAAAAAGTTGCAAAAAATACAAATTATTTCAGTTTTATATCTAATATATATGAATGATACCATATGTTTTTGGCTATACTTCATAAAAATGCAGTTCTTTTGGTTCTTTTATACCAATAAAAGAACTGGGGTGCGGGGCAAAGCCCTGCAAAATAAAAAAACTTTTAAGAAGCTTAAAAATTTTTAGTATGTAGTTAAATAACTATATTTTGTTATGTAATTTTTTTTATTCAACTTTTTCCCGTAGCAAAAAGTTGCAAAAAGTACAAACTTTTTTAACTTTATATGTTGGAATATTTGTAGATGCAAAATAGTGCTTGTATTTTATCTAAAAATGCAGTCCTTTTGCTTCTTTGGGTCACCAAAAGAAGTGGGGGCGTGTACCCTAAGGGCACGCTTCGCAGGGGGCAAAGCCCTGCAAATAATAAAGAACTTATAAATGTTATTGTTCTTTTTCCCGCCTTACGCGGTGCGGACTTCGTCAAAGTTTTCGCCCTTCGAGTATGTTTCGCAGGAGGGCAAAACCACCACAAATAATAAAGAACTTATAAGCCTAAATAATCAAATACATCACTCTTTGACAATTTTCTCCAACATTAGTATAATATATCTATGAACAAGATTAATCTATTAAATGACTTTTTATAAATAAAACATTATTATGAGCAAAGTTATAGAAAAATATAAAATATTTACTTCTGATGAAGAGAGTATGCTAGTTTATAATGCTCGTGAGGCTTTTCTATATGGACAGGAAGTGATGCTAAAGAGGGAGAGAGAAGAAGGTGTAAAAGAGGGTATTGAAAAAGGTATAGAAAAAGAAAAATATGCATTAGCTAAAAATATGAAAATAGAAAATATAGATATTAATTTAATAAGCAAAATAACAGGCTTAAGCAAAGAAGAGATTAATAATTTATAAACGGATTTTTTATTGAAAATGAAATTACTTTTTCAATTTTCTAAAGCATTAATATATATTTTTATATAATTGATATTAAAAAAACATATATAAATAATTATTTTTCATATACAGAAATTTATATATAATAAATTTTCAAATGGGGTATAAAAAAATAATGGAATTATTGGAAGCGGCAAAGATGGGAGATTTAGATAAGATTAAACTTCTAATAGATAAAAATTATGATATTAATTATGAAGATGAAAATGGATATAATGCTTTAATTCTTGCTTCTTTTAACGGACATATAAAAACAGTAGAATATTTAGTAGAAAACGGGGCTGATATAAACAAACAAGATAAAGACAGCAGAACAGCTTTAGATTATGCTTCGCAAAACGGGCATGCAAAAATAGTAAAATATTTGATAGATAAAGGAGCATATATTAAAGACAGTTATGCTTTAGTTTATGCATCAGAGAACGGGCATCTTGAAGCGGTGAAACTATTGGTAGATAATGGATGTGATATAAAAGATAGTTATGTTTTGAGTTATGCTTTATTGGGCGGACATTTGGACATAGTAAAATATTTAATAGAAAAAGATGCTGGCATTATAAAAAACTCTTATGCTTTAATGATTGCTTCGCAGAGGGGAGATTTAGAGACAATAAAATTATTAATAGATAATGGTGCAGATATTCATCAAAGCGATAGTAATAATAGAACTCCTCTTATATATGCATGCGGAAATGGCAATACAGAAGCTATTGACTTTCTAATAGAAAATGGGGCAAATATCAATCAAAGCGATAATAATAATAGAACTCCTCTTATATATGCTTGTGCAAATGGACATTTGGAGGCAGTTAAATGTTTATTAAAAAAAGAAGATATAATAAACAAAACAGATATTGATAATAAAACAGCATTAAATTATGCCTTAGAAAAAGGATATTCGGAAATAGCGGAATTATTAAAAGACAATGGTTATGAATAATTAAAGATATGATTCTTTGACAATTTTCTCCAACATTAGTATAATATTCTTATGAACAAGATTAATCTATTAAATAACTTTTTATAAATAAAACATTATTATGAGTAAAGTTATAGAAAAATATAAAATATTTACTTTTGATGAAGAGAGTATGCAAGTTTATAATGCTCGTGAGGCTTTTCTATATTGACAGGAAGTGATGCTAAAGAGGGAGAGAGAAGAAGGTATAAAAGAAGGAATGGGGATTGGTATAGAAAAGGGTATAGAAAAAGAAAAATATGCATTAGCTAAAAATATGAAAAATAGAAAATATAGATATTAATTTAATAAGCAAAATAACAAGCTTAAGCAAAGAAGAGATTAATAATTTATAAACGGATTTTTTATGGAAAATAGTATTAAAAACGAAACTACTTTTGAAAATTTCCTTTCGCTCGACATTAGGATAGGTACAATCATAGAGGCAGAGGATTTTCCAAAGGCTAAAAGGCCGGCATACAAATTAAAAATTGATTTTGGAGAATTGGGTATAAAGGTATCATCTGCTCAAATTACTAAGCTTTACAAAA
>CAKVCJ010000275.1 GCA_934725655.1 uncultured Brachyspira sp. | reverse complement strand
ATGTTATTGATTTTAAGCCTTATGAAAATATTATAGATTCTACTGTTGATAAACTTAAAAAAACTTTGAGAGAGACTGTAAAAATAGAAGGTGTTTTTGAAATCATAAGAAAGCCTGAAGCAGAAATAATAAGTTTACATAACACAGAAATATCACCTTTAAAAAAATCTGAGGAAAGATTTGTTTATAATGTATTTAATTTTGATTATCTTTTTGTTAATGGGAAAAAAGAAATTAATTCCTATCTTAACGGAGTTAGAGAGTTTTCAGAGGATTTTTTGAAAGATAAAATAGACGAAAATGGAAATATAATTGGAGAGTATGTAAAAATTTGTTTAAAAAAACATTGGCAGTCATTGTTAAATGATAGTATCTTATCTTATATAGGTGATTATAATGATATTTACAATGAACTTAAAGAGTTTAAAAGTTTTAATATATTATACTATGATGATAAAACAATATGCGTATATAAAAGATTTTCAAAATTGGAAGAAATTAAGCTTACTGAAATAAATAATATTTTTGCTATATTTGATTTATGCAGTCAAAAAATAATCAGTCCCTACCTTAAAGACTTAATAAAAGAGCCTGAAAAACTTCTAAAAGAGAATAATGCCCCTAATAATTTTTATTCTAATATAGATAATTTAGTTTTCGGAGTAAGTGATTCATTTATTGTAATAATGAAAGAAAAAGGCTATGAAAAAATATTTATTGATAATAAAAATATAAGAGATTATATAAAGAAGGAGCATTATTTATATTATTTGTTTAATCAATAAATTATCATTGACATAGTAAAAAATATTTTTATAATAAAATAATATAGGGAGGTTATATAATGAAAAGTATTTTAAAATTTTTATTCTTTTTATTAATTTCAAGTTTTTTAGTAACAAATATTGCATGTTCTAAACAAACAGAAAAAAACATAAATATACCTGAAGAGCTATACGGACAATATTTTATGTCAGCTGATGAAACATATATGAAATCGCTTCTTATAATTGTAGGTTATAATGGTATAGAAATTAACTATCCTAATGATGAATCTACAATAGAAACTGTAAAAAAGTGTGTAGATGTTGTTATGGAAAGCGACAGAGCTATAAAAGGAAATATAGGAAATAATAAATTATCAAAAGTAGCAGACAATCATTATAAAAGTATGCCTATAAACAATGCTTACATAGAGTTTAAATTTAGTAATGAAGGACTTGAAATGTCTGTTTATGAAGGAACAGAGCAAGTTTCATCAATTAATTTGCGTAAATTAAAAAAATTATATTGAAGAATATATTAAAAAATTATAATTAGATATAATAAAGGGTTTATAAAAATAAAAATATTTTAAAATTTTTATTTACTTTATTAGTTGTAGCTTTTTGTTTTTAGCAATAATGTTTATTAACAACTATAAAATATAAATATTACAACAAAAAATAATTTTTTTAACTATAAACTTGCTGCTCATTTATAGTTTAAAACAATAAGAGTTTTTATTATGGAAAATATATTTGAATTTCTATTAAATCAAGATGACAATACTAAGTTTATTATAGGTTTAGTTTTTATTGTTATTTTTTATATTATTTTTATGTATATAAAGAAGCGTTCAAAGCAATGGTATTCTCAAAATAAAATAATAGTAGATGGAAAAGATTTTTTTATGCTTAAAGATAAAGTAAATAATATATATATTAATTGCTATAGATATAAAGATAAGGCTTATGCCAAATGGTTTAACGATCACCATTCTAAAATGGAGGATATACTATCATTAAACAATAATTGGGCAGAAGATGAACGAAAAAGACAATTTGACAGTTTTGCAAATGAATATTTTGACCATTTTCCAAGTCAAATATTTATAAATAGAGGTGATGAATTAATTATTCGTGAAACTAGTCCATTATACATAGATGAAATGATTGTTTACAATGATTATGACAAAAAATATTTTAAGGATTTATATTACAGACAATACAAAATAGAAACCCCTTTTCAATATTATGAATTTAATCCAAATGATAAACCTAAATTTGAGGGCTGGTATTCAAAAGAAGAAGTAAGAGACAAATTAGCAAGTATAACATTTAAAAAAGATTTAGATTATGAAAAAACATCTAAAATTGAATATACTATAAATATTGAAAATAAAATAATAGAAGGAGTTTTTGAAATTATTAGAAAACCTGAAATAGAAATAAAGCAATTTTATATTCCGATTGAACAGATGAGTTTTCCTGATAAATTATCTTACAAATATGAAGGTTTGGGAGTTGATGAAACAAAGAAAATGCTTACTAATTATTTATTTAATTTCAATTATCCTTTTATTAGAGGAAAAGAAAAAATAAATATGGCTGTCAGCGGAGCTTATAATTTTGATGAAAAATTCAAACAAGAAAAAGGAAAAGAGCTTGAAGAGAAATTGAACCATAAAAATGCTCTTTTTGATATATTCTGTCCTTTAGATTATATTGGTCTTATATATTATAGAAAATTTAAAGACTTTAGATGCCTTGATATATTATACTATGATGATGAAGTAATATGCGTATACAAAAGAACTGTAGAAGCAAATGCAGAAACTAAAAAAGCTATGGTGAATAATAATTCTCTTATATTTGAATTAGATAGTGAAAGAAGTATAAGTTCTTATTTAAAAGATTTAGTTGCTGATAGTAAAGAATTATTATCTAATTATGAACTTACTGATAATTTTTATAATAATATGGATAAATTAATATTTCTTTTAACAGATACAGGAATTATTGTAATGCCTGAATATTCTGATTTAGATATTAATTACTCTGCAGATGAATATGAAGAAATTGCAGAAAGAATATTTATACCTATAGATAATTTAAAAAATTATTTAAATGAAAGTCATTATTTATTTAATTTTTTTAATGGGAAATAATTGATTTGTAATGTATAAATATAGAATTTGATTTTGTTTTAATTATTATCTATACTATTAATAAGTAATTGTTTAAACGATTGTTAAGGAATAATTATGA
>CAKVCJ010000274.1 GCA_934725655.1 uncultured Brachyspira sp. | reverse complement strand
TAATGAAAAAAATAATTTGTTTATTAATAGCTTTAAGTATAATAGGTTCTTCAGCTTTATTTGCTGATTGGTATGTGCCGCTTAATCAAGTTCCTCAGGCAGTATTAGCTACAGCAAGGGCAACTTACCCTCAAGCACAGATTTGGGCAGTAGAAATGGAAAATTACAATGTTTATAAAGTAAAAATGAATAATATGATGGAGCTTTATATTGATAAGGCTGGTAATTTGTTAGGTCAGGAATTTGACGACTAATAAAAAAGAGAATTGATAAAAAAAAATAGTTATTCCTTATTATTGCAGAAGAGGCTTAAAAAATATTTTTAAGTCTCTTCTTTTTATTTGCATAAAATATTATTAAAATATTCTATTGCAATAATAATGAAAAATATATATATTGTTTCTTTATTAAAAATTATTATAAGGATTATTTATGGAAAAGTTTTTCAAACTAAAGGAAAATGGTACTAATGTAAAAAGCGAAATCATAGCTGGTATTACTACATTTATGACTATGGCTTATATATTAGCTGTAAACCCTAGCATACTTAGTGCTACTGGTATGGATAAGGGTGCTGTATTTACAGCTACAGTGGTATCTTCTATAGTTGCAACTTTAATTATGGGACTATTAGCTAATTTACCTTTTGCTTTGGCTCCAGGTATGGGACTTAATGCTTTTTTTGCTTATACTGTTGTACTTGGTATGGGATATAGCTGGCAAACTGCTTTAACTGCTGTATTTATAGAAGGTATTATATTTTTAATTTTAACTATTTTTAATGTAAGAGAAGCTATTGTAAACAGCATACCTCTTAATATGAAAAGGGCTATTTCTGTTGGTATAGGTTTATTCATTGCGTTTATTGGTCTTCAGAACTCCAAGATTATAATTAATAATGATGCAACATTAATTTCATTAGGAGACATTACTTCAGGCTCTCCATTACTTGCTATAATAGGATTATTAATAACTTCTTTACTTCTTGCATACAATGTAAAAGGAGCTATATTAATTGGTATATTATTAACAACATTAATAGGAATACCTATGGGTATTACTCAGCTTTCTCCTTATGCGAGTTTTGCTCCTCCTTCTTTAGAGCCTGTTGCTTTTAAATTAGATTTTGCTAATATTTTTCAGCCTAATATGTTTATAGTATTATTTACTTTTCTTTTTGTAGATATGTTTGATACTGTCGGTACATTAGTTGGGGTTTGTACAAAGGCTAATATGCTTACGAGGGGCGGAGAAGTTCCTCGCTGTAAGCAGGCTTTATTTGCTGATGCTGTTGGAACTATATTCGGTGCTTGTATGGGTACTTCTACTGTTACTACTTATGTTGAAAGTGCTTCTGGTGTTGCTGAGGGCGGAAAGACTGGACTTACTGCTGTTGTAGTTGCTGTATTATTTACTATATCATTATTCCTATCACATATATTCTTATCAATTCCTAGTGCAGCTACTGCTCCTGCTCTTATAATAGTTGGTTTGTTTATGATGACTCCTATATTAGAAATTAATCTTACTGATTATACAGAAGCTATACCTTCTTTTGTTTGTATTATATTTATGCCTTTTGCTTATAGTATTGCTGAGGGTATTACTTTTGGTATATTGGCTTTTACTCTATTAAAATTATTAACAGGAAGAACAAAAGAGATTACATTATTTACTTGGATATTGGCGGCTCTTTTATTGATAAAGATTTTAATGCCTATTATTTCTAAAATTTTAGCATAAAAATTATGATATAAAATTATTACATTAAAAAAGCAAAGGTCTTGAATTAATTTCAAGGCTTTTGTTTTTTAAAAAACTTAAAAATTTTTAAGTTTCTCAATTTTGTTTTTAAATTTTATTATATTCGTGGAGTAACCCCGCACCCCCACTTCTTTTACCGAGTAGGTACCTTTAGGTATTGGTATAAAAGAAGCTTATATCCTACGGATACGCTTCGCGAAGAACTGCATTTTTAGCCAAAATATAGGATTTATGCTATATTTTATACATATTTATAAAATATTGATTATGATATATGCACTTTTTGCAACTTTTTGCGGCGGGAAAAAGTTGAAGAAAAAACTTATTTTTGACAAAATATAGTTGTTTAGGTATATATTAAAATAATAGTTTTATATCAAATTTTTTGTTGTTCTTTTAACGCCTTCGCTTTGCGGACTTCGTCAAAAGAACCAAAAAGTGCGAACATTTTAACTCCATATTTTGGAATATATATAAAGTAATACCTATGTCTTAGATAAAATTAATTTTTGTTGCTTATTTTATATTATTTATAATGTTTCAATCCACTTAAAAACTTCGTCCATTATATTGTTGCTGTCCATAGTTTCAAAGAATATGCCATTAACCAAATTATTATGATAAATTTCTTTGTTTTCAAATACAATACATTTAGCCAAGCCATCATTAAAACTATTAACTTTATTAGAAAAATTAATTGAGTTTTGAACATCACAAATAGGGTCTAATCCTGAGTGTATGCATAATACTTTATTTTTTTCGCTTCCATCTATATAGTTATAAGGGTTTGCCAAATCTCTGTTATAATTCCATTCAAAAAGCTGATTAAGCATTGGAGTTATAATTTCATTAGTGCATACATTTAAATCTGTTGGACCTCCTAATGATATATAACCTTTAAAATTATTTATATCAACATTATATTTTTTTTGCATATCCTTATTGTAAACAAGCAATGCCCCCAAATGAGCACCTGCAGATGAACCTACTACAACTATATCAGAATAGTCTATATTCTTTTCTTTTAATATAGAAAGTGCTTTATTAAATCCATTAAATACATCTTCTATTTGTGCAGGGTATTTAGCTTTTTTGCTTAATCTATAGCCTAATAATATTGCATTAAAACCTTCTTTTGCAAATCTCCTTCCAACAAATCTATATAAATCAGCACTTCCCTCTCTCCAGCCTCCACCATGTATATATACTATTAATTGTTTTTTTGGCTTTTCATTTTCTTTTAATTGTGCTGGGAAATATAAAATATATT
>CAKVCJ010000273.1 GCA_934725655.1 uncultured Brachyspira sp. | reverse complement strand
CATATGCATCCATTCTTGGTTTATTATCATATTGATAATTATTTGAAGTAAAGAAATCATTTACAGCATCTAAAACATTGCTTTTTCCAATACCATTTTGACCTATATTAATTATTAAATCTCCATTTTCCATAGAACCTAAATAGTATCTGCCATATTTCTCTTCATCATAAATGTTTCTATTATCCTTATTTATTATAACAGGATTAATATTTCTATAGTTTTTAATTATTAAGTATCTTTTCATAAATTCATTCCTTCACTTTAATATTTGCTTTTATCTTTATTTGCTAATCTCATTCTAAAGCCCTGAGATTTATATAAACTCATAAGAGGCGATATAAACTCGTAATCTTCATCAGATAAGTTATTATCAGAAGAAAGTTTTTTGCATTTCATCAAATAGTCCAATATAGGGTCAAAAAAATTATCCTCTGTAAGCATATATATAAAATCTTCTTTAGACTTATTTTCTGTTTTTAACAATGATTTTATTTTCATTCTTTTATCCTCCTCCCCACTATTATTTGTATTGCTGTTTTCTATAATGTTATTCATTATATAATAAATAACATTGCTGTTTCCTATGTTTTTGCTGTTTTGTATATAGTCAAATAAATTCAATATCTTTGTGTCTATTGTGCTTCTGTCGCCTTCTTCATACATATCTATATATTTATATAAAGTGGGTCTTGATATTTTTAAGTATTCTGACAAGTCTGATATTCTTAAATCCAAATCTCTTATTTTCTCTCTTAATAGTTTCATTTAATTTATTCTCTTTAATATTTGATATATTTATAGTATAAGCTATTTACAAAAAATGTCAATTATTTTTTTATATAAAATGTAAAAATTAAAATTACAAAAAATGTAAATATTTATATGTTAATGATGTGTTATAAATTAAGAATAAAAGAAAGTCATTTACATGCAAACAAAAAAGAGGCTGTAATAAACAGTCTCCTTTATTTTGTTTAGTGAAAAATTACTTTTATTTTAAAGCAGCACTTAATTCAGCATATCCGCCATCTTTAAGATAGTTCACATTTTTAAATCCATTGTCAAGCAAATATTGAACTGTCTTTCCAGAACGTCCGCCGCTCTTACAATAAAACATATATTTTTTGCTTTTATCTAATGACAATATTTTTTTAGCATAGCCTTTAGCTCTATAGTCAATATTAATAGCACCTTTGATAGTTCCTGTTTGCTTTATCTCTTCTGGTGTTCTAACATCAACTAACACTATATTAGGATCAGATTGCCATAATGATATAAAATCTTTGAGAACTAATCCATTTTTATTGACAACTTTTATACTGTCAAGTTCGTACACAATCTCATTAGTTTTTGCTGTTTGGGCATTAGAAACAATTGTTGTTATTAATAATGCGAAGATAATAAAAATATTTCTTTTCATAGGTATACCCCTTAGTAGTATTTTGTATTATTAGACGAATATATATAATTAAAAGTTCCCAAGATAATAAAAAATAATTTCTATTAAGATAAAATATTTACATATAGCTTGTTATTATTATGATTATTTCATCTTTGCTGTCTAATAAAAAATCTGTAGGAGGATTTAAAAGTATATCATCATATCTTTTTATTCCTATGAGAATAATTCCTCTATAAAGCAAATCAAAATAAGCATCTTTAAAAGTTTTGTTATCATCAAAATATTTGGAATATGATGATATTATTATGTCTTTTCCATTTTTACTTAAAAGCCCATAAAACAAATATAATATATTATAATCAATAGAAGCCTGTGCCATAAGCATACCTATTAATTTACCGCTTACTATAAAATCTCTAACATCATCAGAATATATTAAATTTCTCTTTTGTATAGAATCTAATAAAGATAATATAGATAATTGTATATTTTCTTTTTTTATTATTTGTCTTATGATAAGAAGTATATTTATGCTTTTTGCATCTGTGATACTGTCTTCTGATATTAAAACTATTTTTGTTATATTAGAGTTTTTTATCTTTTCTAATAGAAATTGATATTTATTTTTATGCATTTTTATAGCATCATAACTTAAAGATTCTAAGTTTGCATTTTCTATATATTCTTTTATCTCTCTTGTAACATCATTATTATTTTTCTCTTCAGAAATTAGTAGAATATTATGAACTATGCTGTTGTTATACTTATCATTTTTATTTGCTGTGACAATATCATTTTTATCATTATTTTTATAGAGGGTAACTAATTTATCATTTTTCTTTATTACATATTTACTGTCAGGGACTTTTAAAAACTCCATATCATTTTCTATTATACCTACAAGTATAATTCCCTTATTCATATATTTTAAAGCAGCTTCTTCAAACATATCATTTTCAAAATTATGCTCGCTTTCTATTTTGAAGTCATTTCCGTCATTAGAAAACAAATCTTCATAAACGCTGCTAAGCCCTGTATATATAATGCTTTGAGAAATAAGTTTATATAATAATTCATATTTATAAAGTATATGCACAGTAAAATTTTCATCTTCCATAGATTTTATTATCTCTAAAGTATCTTCATTATGAACTAAAAGACATATATTTATTTTTTCATCGTTACTTCCATCTCTCTCTTCATTAAGAATCTTTTTTAATGCAAGTAAAATATTCAATGACTCAGTATCATCATTATTAATAATAGATATGCTATAACATCTTTTAATATTAAGAAGCTTTATATTTTCTATTCTGCTTGTAGAGCCTTCTCTTATAATAATGTTAGATTTTCTATAACCTTTAATAAAAGAAACTCTCTTTCTAATAATATCAACATTATGTTCAGAAAGCAGTACTATATTTTTAATTTTAGCAATTAAGAACTCTTCTATAATAGTGAGAGCCTCCTCGCCATATCCAAGTATTATAGAATGCCCCTTTTCCATAATAAAAGCATTCCCCTTACTTAAATTGTTTATTCTATCTTGCAATGCTTTATTAATCATAGCAATTAGAGAACCCCAACCGCATACGCCTATAAAAGTAACCATTAAAAAAGTAAGAACAAGTC
>CAKVCJ010000272.1 GCA_934725655.1 uncultured Brachyspira sp. | reverse complement strand
AATTATGATACGCCTATGATATACTTTAAGAAATTAAGGAATTCCTAACTGCAATATGTTTGGAACCTGTGCAATATTTATTATTTTAATAGGATATTGATATTTTATTAAAATGATTTATTATTAATGCAAAATTTATTTTAGGATTTTTTTGATGAATAGTATATTAACATTATTAAAAGATTTAACTAATGCATTCGGACCATCAGGTTTTGAGGATGATGTAATAAATATCATAAAGGAGAAAGCAAATTTCATAGATAGTGAAAGAGATTCTATTAATAATTTGTATTTAGGTTTGAACAAAATTGATAAGAGCAAACCAATAGTAGGATTAGACTGCCATATAGATGAAATTGGTTTTATGGTTGAACATATAAATGATAATGGTACTTTATCTTTCATACCGCTTGGAGGATGGCATATACCAAATATTGTATCAAATTCTGTGGTAATAAAATCATCAAGCGGCGAATATGTTAAAGGAGTTATAGGTTCAAAACCGCCTCACTTTATGACAGATGAAGATAGAAAAAAATTGCCTACATTAAAAGATATGTATATTGATGTGGGTACTAGAACTAAAAAGGAAACAGAAGATATATTTGGTATATGCATAGGAGATCCTGTTGTGCCTGATGTTGATTTTAGATATGATGAAAGAACAAAAAGCATATGTGCTAAAGCTATAGATAACAGAGTTGGGGCTGTATGTGTGATAGAGACTCTAAAGGCATTAAAAGATGAAAAATTAGATGTTAATTTAGTTGGAATGATGACATCACAAGAAGAAGTTGGAGCAAGGGGGGCTTCTGTCGCTGCAAACAAAGTAAAGCCTGATTTAGTTATAGTTTTTGAAGGTTCGCCTGCTGATGATACTTTTTATTATGGGGATAGAGCACATGGAGCTATTGGAAGAGGTTCGCAGCTAAGAGTAATAGACGGCGGTATGATTACAAATTCAAGATTAAATAAATATACTATAAATATTGCAAAACAAAATAATATTGCTCATCAAGTGATAGTTCGCGAAAAAGGCTCTACTAATGGCGGTATATATCATAAAACTAATTTAGGAACTCCTAGTGTTGTTTTAGGGGTAGCCACAAGATATGCTCATAGTCATTATTGCTATGCTTCATATGATGATATAGCAGCTTCTATAGATATAGCTAAAGCATTAATAAAAACTTTAAATACTGAAAAAATAAAAGAGTTTTAAATTATTTATAATTTACTTATAAAAAAGTATTAAATTTTAATGTATAAATTTAATACTTTTTTTGCATACAAATTTTTATTATTTAATTTTTTATAAGTTCTCTAAATTTTGAAATGTTAAACACCCTCGTTGTTTTGCTCTTTTCAAGAGAAGCTCTTATTATAAGAAGTCTATGATTAAGCAAACTCTCATAAACATAATCACCATCTAACACAATAGATGAAAGTTTATCTTCAGTAGCCTTACAATCCAAATTATCAGGCAAATCATCATCAAACCTAAAAAAAGTTTTATGAGAAGCAAATACAAAATCTTTACTATTCCAATTAATTATAATAGTTTTATTTTTGTTTTCTTTATTAACATTTATTATTAAATGAGTATCTTCACTCCAAGATGATAATTTGTAAGCAAGAAGCCTATAGCTAATATTCTTATCATCTTCTATAACTTCCCAACTATCTGGTTTTATCTCATAAATTTCAGGGTTCATTATATCTTTATCGTCCATAAATATCTCTCCCAATAATAAAACAAAGTCTACTATATTTTTAATCTAAAGTAAATACACTTAAAAATATTTTTCTTATCTTATCTTTATTATTATCATACCCATAGTATACGCAATATATATTGTTGTTGTTATTAACACACCAAGGATAACCGCAATCAGTACTTTTCATTTTATCTTCTATAATTATCTCTCTTTTTTGTATATCATAATCAGAGTAATTTTTTAAATCATTCAAGTCATTTACTAAAATAGCCCTCACCCCATAAGGCTTTAATCTGTAACCATAACTTAATAAAACTCTATTATCATCAACCTTCAAAGGATTTAGAGGATAGCCTTTTATGTTTGTAAAATTAGGCTTGGTAAAAGTTTCTCCATTATCTATAGAATAACTTAAAGAAGTAAAAGCATATTTATCATCAACATGAGTCCTTATAAATGCCCATAATACATTGTTATAATATATAAGCGAAGGCTCAACATATTCTATTTTTCTCCTTTTACCTTCAATTTTTCTATATTCAGTCTCACACAAAAAACTCTTTATATCCCAATTAATTAAATCTTTAGTATATATAATATAGCATTGATACTTGGAATTATTTTTGTTTATATATTTTTTATAAGCATATATAGGCATAAGTATTTCATTATTTACTTTTACCATACTGCCTCTCACCGCAAAGTTCTTCATTCCATTTTTTAATACAATAATATTAGCCTTTGAAAAAGTTTTGCCATTATCATAACTAACAGAGTATCCTATACCGCTTAATAATGCTATTGTGTTATTATATTCCAAAAAAGTATTTTCTTTTAATAAATCAATTTCGCTTTGCGGGTGAAAAGTGTATCTAAAATAGTAAGCGATTATAGTTTTATCATCAACCCTAAAAAGCTGCACATCTTGTTTTGCTGCATCATCTTCTTTAGCTATTTCTGTAGTATTAATTACTTTGTTTTTATAATATGTTAAAACAATAGCTTTACTTAAAGAATGAAGATGAGAATAATTTTTTTTATTTTTTGGGGCAAGTCTAAAACTTATTAAATATTTATCTTTTTCTAATTTCAATATAGAAGGAAAAGCTGGATATTCATTTTTATTGCAGTATAAAATTTGTTTATTCATAATTAATTTTAAAAAAGAGTTTTATAATTTTTATATAATAATTTTCGGCATAAAAAAGCCCGCACACATAAAAATATGTATACAGGCTTTTATTATTTTTTAATATTAAATTAGAATCTCAAAGTAATACCTATACGAGGAAGTATTAAAGCTCTTATATTAGCGAACACAGCAAAA
>CAKVCJ010000271.1 GCA_934725655.1 uncultured Brachyspira sp. | reverse complement strand
AAGTTGAAAAACAATTGGAAATTATATATAATTTAGCAAAAAAGGAGCTTTTTTAGTTATCTGGGCCAGCCCCAAATTATTTATTTGATTATTATTGACTTGATTAAGTATTTTTCTATACTATATAACTATCAATAAAAAATAATGGAGAACTGTAATATGGCAGATTTGAAAAATTACAAAATTATGGGTATAGAGTGGTACTACTTCCTTATATTGCTTGCTATTTATTTAGTTGCAGCTTTTATGGGAAAACTTCCCAATGGTATGATAGGTGCTTTAGGCTCAATGTTAGTTTTAGGTGCTTTGTTTGATGAAATAGGAAACAAAACACCGATAGTAAAAGATTTCTTAGGCGGCGGTGCAATAGTGGCTATTTTTGCCGGCGGATTTTTAGTATATTTTAAAGCTTTGCCTGAAGCAACTTTAAAAAATATAGACACATTTATGAAAGGCGGCGGATTCTTAGATTTTTATATAGCTGCTTTAATATGCGGAAGTATTTTTGGAATGAATAGAAATTTCTTGATAAAAGCATTCTTAAAATATTTGCCTTTGATATTAGCTTCTACTTTAATGGCTTTAGTACTTGTTGCTATTGGCGGATTAATAATGGGGTATAGTATTAAGCAGGCTATTCTTTATATAGGTTTGCCTATAATGGGCGGCGGTACTGGTGCTGGTGCTGTGCCTTTATCTAAAATATTTGGTAATGCTTTAAATGAAGATCCTGCACAAATTATTTCTGTAATGCTTCCTGCTGTATCTTTAGGTAATGCTGTTGCTATAATCTCTGCTGGTATGCTTAATATAGTTGGAAACAAATTCCCTAGCCTTTCTGGTGCTGGAAGATTATTAGTAGGACAAGATTTGAGTGAAGTTCAAGAAAGCGGTAATGATAAAATCAGCTTAAAAAGTGTAGGAATCGGTATTGCTATATCATGTGCATTCTTTACATTTGGTTTGATATTATCTAAATTTATACCTATACACAATTATGCTTTAATGATTATATCTGTTGCTATTATTAAAGCTTTAAACTTAATACCTGAAAAATATTCTGCTATATGCAGTGAATGGTATAAAATTGTTGCAGGAAATTTTACAGCTGCTTTACTTGTAGGAATAGGTATTGCTTATTTGGATATAAATGCTTTAATAGGTGCTTTGAGTATTAGATATGTTATATTAGTAATATTAACAGTTATAGGTGCTATATTAGGTGCCGGAATAGCTGGTAAATTATTAGGATTCTACCCTATAGAAGCAGCTATAACAGGCGGTTTATGTATGGCTAATATGGGCGGAACTGGAGATGTTGCTGTTTTATCTGCTTGTCATAGAATGGGGTTAATGCCTTTTGCTCAGGTTTCTTCAAGAATAGGCGGAGCTTTCATTATATTATTAGCTACTGCTATATTAGAATTTTTTGCTTAAAAGTATTATAATATTTTTAATACTTTTTAAAATTTTAAGGAGATTTTAATATGACAGACGAATTAAAAACAAAGGCGTTAGAATATCATTCTAAAGGAAGGGCTGGAAAAATAGAAGTTATAGCTACAAAGCCATGTAAAACTGCTGATGATTTATCTTTAGCATATACACCAGGCGTTGCTAAACCTGTACTTGAAATAGCAGATAATCCAAACGATGCATACAAATACACTTCTAAAGGAAATTTAGTAGCTGTTATTTCAAACGGTACTGCTATACTTGGTTTAGGTGATAGGGGGGCTTTAGCTTCAAAACCTGTTATGGAAGGAAAGGGCATATTATTCAAACGTTTCGCTGATATTGATGTATTTGATATAGAAATCAATGAAAAAAATCCTGATAAAATCATAGAAATAGTAAAAGCATTAGAGCCTACTTTCGGAGGTATTAACCTCGAAGATATAAAAGCTCCTGAATGCTTTAAAATAGAAAAAACTCTAATAGAAAAATGTGATATACCTGTGTTTCATGATGACCAGCATGGTACTGCTATAATATGTTCTGCTGCTTTGATTAATGCTTTGGAAATTGCAAATATTGACAGAAAAAATGCTAAAATAGTATTTAACGGTGCTGGTTCTGCGGGCATTTCTTGTGCTAAAATGTTTGTGGCTTTGGGAGTACCTAAAGAAAATATTATTATGTGCGATAGTAAAGGCGTTATCACTAAAGAGAGAATAGAATCAGTTACTGAAGAGAAAAGAGAGTTTGCTACAGATTTAAAAGTTAAAAATCTTGAAGAGGCTATGAAAGGAGCTAATGTATTTGCCGGACTTTCTGTGGCTGATTGTGTTAGTGAAGATATGGTTAAATCTATGGCTAAAAACCCTATAATATTTGCTATGGCTAACCCTAACCCTGAAATACAATACGAAAAAGCTATAGCTGTAAGAGATGATTTAATTATGGCTACAGGAAGAAGCGATTATCCTAATCAGATTAACAATGTATTAGGTTTTCCTTTCATCTTTAGAGGTGCTTTAGATGTGAAGGCAAAAGCTATATCAGAAAAGATGAAAATGGCTGCATCATTGGCTTTGGCTGCACTTGCTAAGGAAAAAGTTCCTGAAGAAGTTTTCAAAGCTTACGGCAATAAAACTTTTGAGTTTGGTAAAAATTATATAGTACCTAAACCTTTTGACCCAAGGGTTATAGAATGGGTATCTCCTGCTGTTGCTAAGGCTGCTTGTGATGAAGGACTTGCAAGAGAGCCTATCAATGATTTTGAAAAATATAAGGCTTCTTTAAAAGAAAGAATGAAAAAATATTGGAATTAATAAAAATATATTTATTATAATAAATGAAAATAAAAAAGAGAATTTATAATTAAATAAATTCTCTTTTTTTGTTTACTTATTTCTATAATTATTACTTAGTATTTTTTATTGCTTTGTATTTTGCTAAGAACTCATTTGATATATTTTGTAATTCTTTGGCATATTCAATATTTAAATTCATTGAATTATTAATTATTTCAGTGTCTGGATTTTCTTTAAGCATTTCTAAACGCATTTTTGTTTTTTCTGTATTTATTTTTTGTTTTAATTCAGAAAT
>CAKVCJ010000270.1 GCA_934725655.1 uncultured Brachyspira sp. | reverse complement strand
CAAAGTTTAAAAGTAAATATATCAAATAAATTATGGGGCAATGAAATCTGAACGGAGTTATATTTTTGCTTCTTTTTAGATAAAAATAACAGAGATATAGTAATTTTAGTTAATCTTGTTGATAGTATGATTAAAATTAATAAGAAGTTAAATAGCGATAAAAATCCAGATGTTGTGACGATTTTGAGGTGCTAGATTGAGGTTATTGACGGAGAGATTGACAGGTTGGTTTATGGGTTGTATGGGTTGAGCGATAATGAAATTAGGATTGTTGAAGGATAAAATATGGAAATAGAAAAAATAAAAATAGACAATATATTTTGTCTGATAATTTTTGTATTTTATTCGTTTACATTTTTATTTAGTTCATTTCGTGTAATATCTACAATTAAAGGTAAATTTGATTTTATAGCTTTACCAGATACGACAGCATGATATTTTTTAAGACTTGGTAAACTTATGGCTAAATCTTTACCTATATAATTACCTAAAAAATTAAAATTTGTATCGTCAAACGCTTGAAAACAAATCATAGTATTACATTGAGTTAAAATTGTTTTTGAAATATTTGCGGTTCTTTGTCCGATAACCATTAAACCTACGCCATATTTTCTACCTTGTAGTGCTACTTGCCCCATTTTATTAACTAATGCCTTACTACTGCCATAATCTCCTAAATCTCCCAAAAAAGAAGTTTCTGGCACTATAGTATGTGCTTCTTCAAGGACTAAACATATTCGTTGCTTTGTTTGTTGATTTTTAGCATATTCAAAAACTAATTCTATAAATGATTGAGTTTGTGTTAAAACATCCTTTGTATTTGCTATACTAGGTAATTCAAATATGCATATTTTCTCGACAGATTGCATAAAATTATTTATTTCATCTTTATTCTTATTGTCAAATTTATAAGTTTGTAAATTTTTGAATTTTTCGGCATATTCTCCTGTAAAATCTACGCAAATTATTTTTGTATCTTGCATAAGTTCCTTTATAAGTTCTCTTGCTAAAAATGATTTGCCCGAACCCGTTACTCCAATTAAAGCTATGTGATGACTTATTGCATCGTGTAAGTTAATCACAGATGGGATATTTGTTTTTGGTATAACGCCTAATTTATATTCGGGGTAAACAAATTTATTAGGACTCTTTTCAATATTGATAACTTTAAATACTGGTGAATACATATCCGCAACCCATCCAAATTTTTTAAAATCTAATTCTTTATTATCCCATTCTCCTAATTGTATAGCTTCACCTCTTATAAAGCCTGATTTATTTTTTGTTTCTAATGTCTCGCTATTTGTAATACCATTTACAACCTGATAATAAATACTTTTTCCACCTATATCGACTTTTAATAAATCGCCCTCTTCTAAATCTCTTTCTTTTTTAGAATATTCAAAATTAATTTTTAAAATATTTGAATTTTCCGATACAATACCTACAAAATTATTAATTTGAATTTCTAAATCTTTATTTTCTATCTTATAAACAACATTAGCAGTTATCTTATCATTTCCTTCTGAAATTTCTTCTAAAATGCAAATTTTTATCCATTGCTGATTATTTAATTCATAAATATCAAAAATAAAACCAATTAAAATTTTTTCTTGGCAATTTTTAAATTTTATAGTAGTAAATTTGTTAATATTCTTTTTATCTTCAAAAACTTTTGCTAAATAAATTTTATTTGATTGAACAGCAAAAATTTCACCTATAGCATCAATATTTTTATCTTTTTTCTTTATAGAAAAACTATTATTAAGATTTTTTGTATTTATTATAAGTATAACTAAAGACCAAAGTATAAACATGGCTAATGAGTAGTTATTATCATCTCTATTCCCACCATAGTATATTAAAAGAGTGGATATAAAGATAATTGAATATAAAACCTTACCTTGTCCAAACTTAACTGAAAAATTTTTTATAATATTTGAAATTTTATTTACTATATGCCTATCACTCTTATTTTTTCCAATTTCAGACAAAACCATAGATAAAATAGAAGATAGTATCATTATACAAATAAATATAAATATAACCAACCAAACTAATTTATTTGAATAATTTTGTTTAATTGATAAAAAGACTAAAAATAGTGGCAATGAATTTGTTAAAACATTTTTTGGAGAAGTAAAATAAGGTTCTATAAACAATAAAGAAAAAAGCATTGCTCCTAACCCAGAATAAAACCAAATATCTTTTGTATCTGTAGTTGGTAGTGGCGTTCTTTTTAAAATACAATGCGTTATCAGAAATATAAGAATTGATAAAATAAGTATTACAAATCTGTTATGAAATATATTTTTTATATTCATTTTAACCTCTAATAATATTAATAAATATTTTTATATTTTTTATTACTTATAAATAACAATTAGTGAGACAATCTACTCCAACAACCTAACCTCGCCAGACAATAATTTTTGCATAGCTCCTCTCTTCATTTCCTTAATCAATTCTTTTTGCTTTTTCAAATTATCAATCTCTGCGTCAAGCAAACTTAAATATCCGCCTATCTTTTCTTGCTCTTTTAATGAAGGTAATAAAATATCTAAATTTTCTATGTCTTTAGGACTTATATTAGGTTGCACTCCTCTAGTAATAAAAGGTTTTAATTTATTTTGAAATATAGAGGAAAAGACATATTGGGATAAAAATGAATTATTAATTTTCTTTGTGTCAATTATTTTAAATAATCCAACCCTTTGATTTAAATACGCTTTCTCTTCTAAATTATATATAGAGGATTTACCTGGCGCTCCAGACAATGCTATTAATAAATCACTCTTTTTTATTATAAAGGATTTTTCATTTTCAATTTCACTATAATAAATAATTTCTTTCATATTTATATTCATATTATTATCAGTATTTGATATATTAGAAATACGAATAATAGGAATTCCGGATTTTTTAAACTCTGAACTTTTAAAAGCATAACCTCCTTGAATTTTTATCATAGAAGAAAGTTTTTCTTTTCTCCAATCGTCATTAAATCCTTTAAATCTCGCTTCGGGAATATTTTCGCCTTCTTTACAAGTCAATAATTTTTTAGCAATTCCTCTTTTAAATC
>CAKVCJ010000269.1 GCA_934725655.1 uncultured Brachyspira sp. | reverse complement strand
CCTTTAGATTTAGTTAAAAAAGCTGCTAAAGCTCAATGGTATGCTAATAATGTTGGTACTGCTTTCGTTAAACTTCTCATCACTTGTCCATTAAACTGGAAAACTCCTGATGATATGGGTAAAGATATTATTAAAGCTGCTGTTGATTGTTGTTTCTTCCCATTATATGAGGTTGAACAGGGTGTTACTACTATCACTAATATGATAGCTGATGATAAAAAACAGCCTGTGACTGAATGGTTAAAATTAATGGGTAAAACTAAACACCTTCTTAAACATGAAGATATTCTTAACAGATTCCAAGCTGAAGTTGACAGAAGATGGGCTCGCTTAAAAGCTATGCATGAAAGTCCTGTTCTATAATAAATTATTAGAACATAAATAAATATAACGGTTGTTAACTTAAATTAAGTCGGCAGCCGTTATTTTTTTATTTATTTATTTTTGTTATTGAATTAAATGGAAATGTAATGTAAAATTTAATTATAGAAATTTTAGAGGGAAATAATATATTATGTCTAATGAAAGGATTACAGAAGATATTGTTAGAGAACATTTCAAAAAAGATAAATTATTTAATTCTATAATAATTGATGAACAAAAAACAAAAAATCCAAAAATTCAAAAGTTGTTAAAAAATGCTTCAAAATCTGGTTCTGGTGTTGGTAAACCAGAATTTATAATACATGGATTTAAATTCCCATTTAATAATTTAGTGATAGTAATAGAATGTAAAGCAGATATAAAAAAACATAAAAGTACATCTGGAGATAGACATTCTGAATATGCAGTAGATGGAGTAAAGTTATATGCTTCATATTTAAATAAAGAATTTGATGTCTTAGCTATAGCAGTAAGTGGTCAAGTTAAAGATGATATTAAAGTATCTTATTTTTATTATAAGCAAGGAAGTAACGAAGAAATTAATTTAGATTTAGAGAATGATAAATTATATATATTAGAAGATTGTCTTGAAATCATAAAATCAAAAAATAAAAAAGAGTTTAATTTAGAACAATTAAGAGATTTTGCTAAAAAACTTAATGATGATTTACACAACCATAGTATACCTGAAGATAAAAGAGCATTTTTACTTAGTGGTATATTATTAGCTTTGAATAGAGATCCTGGATTTAGAACTTCTTATAAGAATTATAATAAACCTGATAGTCTTGCAAATTTGTTAGTTAATTCTATAACTGATATTTTAAATAATGAAAATATAGCTTCAATAAAAAAAGAAACTTTAACATTAGAATATAGTTTTATAAAGACACATCATAGTTTAATAGAACAAAATGATGAAGATTATAACGATATATATATTAAAAGAATTATAGAAGAAATAGATGAAAATGTAGCTAAACCATTAGAGGACTCAAAAAATCAAAAATATATTGACGCTATAGGAGAAATGTATACAGAATTTTTAAGATATGCTAATAATGAAGCTAAATTAGGGATTGTATTAACCCCTCCTCATATAACAGAATTTATGTGTGATTTAATTGATATTAATAAAAATGATATAGTAATAGATATTTGTTGTGGTACTGCAGGATTTTTAATAGCAGCTATGACTAAAATGATAAAAGACTGCAAAAATGATTCTGAAAAAATAGACTATATTAAAAAAAATCAAATAATAGGTATTGAAGAAAAATCAAACATACATGCTTTAGGATGTGCTAATATGATTTTGCATGGAGATGGTAAAAGTCATATTATACAATTAGATTGTTTTAAAGCTGATAAAAATACTTATTTTCATAACAAAAAAATAACAAAAGCTTTATTAAATCCACCATATAAAGCAAAGGAATCTCCAGCTAAACAATTAGAATTTGTAGAAAAATCATTAGAATTATTAGAACCTAATGGAAAATGTGCTGCTATTGTTCAAATGAGTTGTGCGATAAAAAATGATAATAAGGTAAATAAAATAAAAAGTAAAATATTATCAAAACATACTCTTGATGCTGTTATATCTATGCCGGATGATTTATTTTATCCTGTTGGTGTTGTTACTTGTATAATGATATTTACTGCTCATAAAAAACATACTAATAATACATGGTTTGGATATTTAAAGGATGATGGTTTTGAAAAAAGAAAACATAAAGGTAGAGTTGATGTAAAAAATAAATGGAATGATATAAAAGATCACTTCATAAATTTATTGGAAAATAAACAAGAAAAAGAAGGGATATCCATACAACATCCTGTTGAATATTATGATGAATGGTGTGCAGAAGCTTATATGAAAACAGATTATAGTACATTAACTGAGAAAGATTTTAAAGATACAGTAAAAAAATATTGTATTTATAAATTAGCTTCTGATAAAAAAAATGAAATTACTTATAACCCCATTATTAATGATTCTGTAAAAATAGATATCAATAATTGGAATTATTTTAAAATAGGTAAACTTTTCAAAATAAAAGGCTCTAAAACAACTCCTCCTGATGATATCCCTAATTTAAATAATGGAATATATCCTTATGTTACAACTCAAGCTGTTAATAATGGAGTTGCTGGTTTTTTTAATTTTTACACAGAAGAAAAAAATGTCATAACTGTAGACTCAGCAGTTCTTGGATATGCTTCTTATCAGGAATTTCCTTTTTCAGCAAGTGATCATGTAGAAAAATTAGAACCCAATTTTTTACTAAATCCATATATAGCAATGTTTTTAGTAACTATATTAAATAAAGAACAATATAGATATAGTTATGGTAGAAAAGCAAGTCAAAATAGATTAAAAAATACTTATATTATGCTACCTTCAAAATTAGATAATAATAAATATGAACCTGATTGGGAATATATGGAAAATTATATAAAATCTTTACCATATAGTTCTTCTATTTAAGTTAATATTAAAGAGGTTATAAATTTAATAAAAATTTGTGTTAGTATCAATATTTTATCAAATAAATATAGAATTGTTAATTTTTATTTTTTATGTCTAAAGATATATATAAAAATTTTATCTTTACAAAAAGCTGCACAGGTTCCAAACATATTGCAGTTAGGAATTCCTTAATTTCTTAAAGTATATCATAGGCGTATCATAATTTA
>CAKVCJ010000268.1 GCA_934725655.1 uncultured Brachyspira sp. | reverse complement strand
TTTAATTTTAATTATGATGAGAAATGTTCATCTTCATATTCTATCAATATTTCTTGTAATAATTTATCTCTTATAATCTGATCAATAATCTTTTGAGAAGCCATACCTATATCGATAAATTGCACAGCAAATCCCTTAGGGAAATTAGGTCTTTCTGAGCCATTATTAATAAAAACAACCTTAGCCTCAGTAAACAATTTAAAATCTTTAAAAGAAATAGTAAGTCCAAGCATATCGCCCTTATTTGGAATATTAATGTCCGAACGAATATAAGCACCATTACCGCTAATAGATAATATATTTCTTTCCATAGTTCCGCGCATTTTATCTTTATATGCTATTATTACATTTAAAGGCCAATTTACTCTTGAATATTGTCTTCTTTGAGCTGTGTCTGTGTTATTAACATATTGCAAAAGAGTATTGCTAATATTGTTTATTTCTGCCTTCTTATTAAAGATTATAGCATAAGGATATTTATCATTATTGAAACTATCTTCTGCTTCTATGATTACTAATTTTATTTGAGGATTAATGTCTTTGATTTTTTCAGCAAAAAAATTAATACTATTTTCATCTTTTTCATTATATCTAATCATATAAAAATAAATATCTATATTATTTTTGATAATATATGACATGGAAGAATTAGCATCTTTGAAAGTAGATATATCAAAAGAATCTGAAAGACCTTTTTCATATTTTTCTATAATATTAGAGTCACTTTCTATTAATACACCCTTCACTTTATTCATTTTTTGCTCCTTATATACAACTAAATTAACTATAACATATTTAAATATTTATACAATACTATTATAGTAAAATATTTCCTCTATTTCAAATAAATAAGTATATATAATTTTTAATAATTATGTTATAATAAAAGCATATTACTCTAAAAATATACTAATTTTAAGGAGAATACTAAAATATATGCCGCATATTAATAAAACTGAAATAAGAATCATATATGCCGATACCGATCAAATGGGAATAGTTTATCATGCTAATTATCTTAAATTCTTTGAAATAGGAAGAACTGAGCTTTTAAGAGAATTAGGAATATCATACAAAGAAATGGAAGCTTATGGAGTATATTTACCTGTAAAAGAAGTTTTCATAGACTATAAAATATCGATAAAATATGATGATTTAATTGTGGTTCATACATCTGTAGATAAATTAAAGAATGTTTCATTAAAATTAAAATATGAAATTAGAAACAAAAGTAATCCTGATATACTGCATACAACAGGTTATACACTTCATCCTTTTATAAACAAGAATGGGGATATAATTAAACCAGATGATTACTTATATAATATAATGGCTAAAGGTAAATAAAAAAGGATAATAAAAAATATGATGAAATGGATTAATATAGTGCTTACTATTTTATCTTCTGCCAATATGGTTGGCGATATTATTAAAGGAAGCAGCTTAGAAAACAAAGCCAAAAATATGTATAAAAAGTTAGATGAAACTGAAAAACTTATGCTTGAAAGAGTTGATGCCAAAATGAATGGATATATGGCTTATTTCAATAAAGAAATTAATTCATTAAAAATTGTTATAAAATTCTTACTTATACTATCTTTTGTATTTTTTATTTTATTTATATTATCATTGATATTTTTTATTATTGTTTTAAAATATAAAAAAATAATTTAGAGTGTAGAAATATGGCTACTAAAAACAACAAAAAAGCATTGATATGTTCTGTTATCACAAAAGAAGGCCCTACTTTAAGGTCTATAAAAATTGAACATATAGAATTACCTTCTGTAAATGGATATGTTTCTATATATACAGATCATTGTCCGTATATTGTAAGTATATCTTATGGAGAACTTAGAATATATGATGAAGAAAATAAGCTAATAAATCTATATGTAGAAAGCGGTATTGCGGAAGTAACTCAAAATGTGATAGGAGTTCTTGTAGAAAAGGCTATATATCCTAAAGATATCGATGTTAACACATTAAAAGAAAAAATAGATAAATTAAGCAAACAAATGACTATTAATGCTGAAGAGAAAAAAAGAAACAATATTGAAATTGATAAATGTAAAAAACAAATAGAAATTGCAAGTAAATAAAATATTCTATTGATTTTTATTTATTAACCGATAATGAAGTTGACATATTTTTTATATTTTACTATAATCAATATGTGAATACAGTTTACAGATATTGAATATGCCAAAAATCGAAGATTTAGAAAGATTAGGAAGTTTAGCTTTTATAATAGGAAATAAAGAACTCCCAAAAGAATTATCACAAGAAGACTATAACAATTTTAAGTCAGTATTTACAGATGAGTATATGCAAAATACTACTCAAAACAATGATGTACCATCTATAGATGATTTAGATAATTTAGATTTACCTGAGGATTTAAAAGAATCTGATAATGATGATTTAGATTTGCCTGACAATTTAGAAAATAATGATACAGATGATTTGGGATTACCTGAGGATTTAGAATTTGATAATGATGACTTAGATTTGCCTGATGATTTAGAAAATAATAGCACAGATGATTTAGGATTACCTGATGATTTAGAACTTGCAGATAATATTGATGATTTAGGCTTGCCTAATGACTTAAATATTGATAACACAGCTGCTGATTTAAATAATTTAGATTTACCTAAAGATAAAGAATTAGAAAATAAACTAAAAGATGAAATAGATATTTCTAACAATAAATCGGGCGTATATAGTAATGATACTCCTATATTAGATGATTTACCTCTTCCTGAAAGTTTAGAAAATTATGATGATGCTATAGAAGAAAACATAATAGATAATGATGAATCTATCAGCATAGATGATTTGCCTAATGTAGAAGATTTAGATGATGAATTAGAAGAAGAGATAGTTGATAATAATGAAGAAATCAAAAGTCAAGAAGAAGATAAAAGCGACAATTTAGAAGATTTAGAAAGCATATTAGATGATGACAACAAAGAAGATAAAGCTCAAGAAGAAGATAAAAGCGACAATTTAGAAGATTTAGAAAGCATATTAGATGATGACAACAAAGAAGATAAAGCTCAAGAAGAAGATAAAAGCGATAA
>CAKVCJ010000267.1 GCA_934725655.1 uncultured Brachyspira sp. | reverse complement strand
CAAATTTATAAACAATATTATCAATTCTTATTCTAGGGTATCCTGCAAGTTTTACTTCTTCAATTTCTTTTCTATATTCTCCCTTTCTGTCTCTTACAATAGGGGCAAGCACTAAAATTCTTTTCTCTGCAAACTCTCTTAATACGCTTTGTGCAATTTGGTCTTCGCTTTGCTTAGAAATTTTATGTCCGCATTTTGAACAATATGGCACTCCGAGTCTTGCAAAAAGAAGTCTAAAAAAGTCATAAATCTCTGTAACAGTACCCACAGTAGAGCGGGGGTTTTTATTTACGCTTTTTTGGTCTATAGAAATAGTAGGAGACAGTCCTTCAATATGTTCAACATCAGCTTTAGCCATAACCCCTAAAAACTGTCTTGCATATGCTGATAATGATTCTAAATATCTTCTCTGTCCCTCTTTAAAAATAGTATCGAATGCGAGAGAACTTTTTCCGCTTCCTGATACTCCTGTCAAAGTAGTGAGTGTTTTATGGGGTATTGAAAGTGATACATTTTTGAGGTTATGCTCTTTAGCACCTCTTATTTCTATAGAATTGTTAGACATTCGTTTATCCTTATAAAAAGTTAAACTATTATAACATAATTTATAAAAAGTATAAATATAATAATAATCAGTTTTTATTGTCAGCAAAAATTATAAACTATCTTGATAAAAAGTACTTTACATATTGAAAATAATTCCGAGTAATATAATATAAAATACAAAAAATTTTAAGAAAGACTATGACTATTTATATTATAGTATTTATTGTAGTATTTTGTATATTGCTTTTTGCTGCAAGTAAAATACTCCCAAAATTATATTCAAAATATGTCCAATCCGATATGGATAGAGTAAATAATTATATAGCGTCAGAAAAATATAATTTGGCAATAAAAAAATTGAGAGATATACAATCAAAGTCGCATAATAAATCTTCTAAAATATATAAAATTATAGGAGATTGTTATTATAAAATGGGCGAATATCCTTTTGCTATAGTAGAATATAGACATGCTATAGATACAGGCGATGATTCTCCTGAAACTGTAATATCTTTAGGTAAATCTTTAAATGCTATAGGAAGAAAAGAAGAGTCTTTAGCTCAGTTCTTATCTTTATTAAAATTGGGCGGAGAATATAAGGTTCATGTTTCTATAGAGATAGGCAAAATATATTACGAAAATGGTCAATATAATACAGCTTTCCAATTTTTTGAGAGTGCTTTAGAAAATGATTCTACAAATAAAGAAGCTTTAAAATATAAGGCATATTGTTATGTTAGTGCGGGTAATTATAACGAAGCTATAGTTATAATGAACGGTATTATAAATAAATATCCTAATGACCCTGCTTTAAATTATAATTTAGGACGTGCTTATAAAGGTAAATCAGATTCTAAAAATGCTATTAAACATTATAAAATATCCAGCAAAGATAGAGAATATGCTATTAAATCATTATATGAGATAGCTTTATGTTATATAGAATTAAATAATATAGAGTTTGCGATTAAATATTTGGAAATGGCTATTGCTTATGACGGCATTGATAAAGAATTGAATTTAGCTATATTATATCAATTGTCTGAATGCTACAGCAGAATGGAAAATCTTAATAAGGCTATAGAGTACTTAGAAAATATAATTATAATAGACCCAAATTATAAAGATGCTGAGAAAAAGTTAGCTGAATATAAAGAATCAAGATATAGCGATAATATTAAAAGTTTCTTTAAACTTGATGAGAATGAATTTGCTGATTTAGCATTAAAAATAGTATCTACTATGAATTTGATTCCATATTCATTAAAGACTACAAATAAGAAATATGTGATAATTTTTGCTAAAGAAGGTAAGAATGTGCATTCTACTAAAAAAATAGTATTCTTTAGAATGTCTTATAGTCCTATATTTAATGAAGAGCTTATACAGTTGTATGATTATGCGGTTAATGCTAATGTAGTTAATTCTGTGCTTGTAACTTGTGCTATGGCTACTCCTGATGCTATAAGATATGCTGCTATGTCTAGGATTGATATAGTGGGTATTAAACGTTTAGAAAGTTTAGTTGAGAAGTCTACATTTACAAGTGTTCCTGTTGGAGTTACTAGAGCTGAAGAAAAATTAGACTGGATTATATAAATTTTTATCTTATGAAAAAAATTCAAGATTTTTATTTTAAAAAAGCAAAAGAAGAAAATTATAAAGCAAGAAGTGTATTTAAATTAGAAGAGGCACAAAATAAGTTTAAGTTTATTAAATCATCTGATAATGTGCTTGATGTAGGCTGTTCTCCAGGTTCTTTTAGTCAGTATATGCTTAATAAGATTATTAAAACAGGTTCTGTTGTGGGGGTTGATATACTTCCTAATAGCTTTTCACATCAGAGATTTAAATTTATTCTTGGTGATATAAAAGAAATGGATGCTTCTACTTTTGACAATATAGAGTTTGATGTTGTTGTTAGCGATGCTATGCCTAATACTACTTCAGACAGAGAAACTAATCATTTGCGTTCTATAGGTTTATGCGAGAAGATATTTTATTTGGCAAGAGATGTCTTAAAAGATAAAGGCAATTTTTTTATAAAAGTTTTTGACGGAAAAGATTTGCCTAATTTTAAAAAAGAGCTTAATAATTATTTTGATTCTGTAACAGTGTTTAAGCCGAAAAGTTCAAGAGATGAAAGCAGAGAGGTATTTTTATTTGCTAAGGGGTTTAAAAAGAATAATTAAAAGGGCAGATATAAAACCCGCCCTCTTATAAAAAATTATTATAAAGATTTAACTATGTCTTTAAGTTTATTTAAATCCTCAGCATTAGGGTGTCCCATAGCATTTGAATGATTAGCTAATTTTCCTTCTATCACTTTTTTCTCGTCATCGGTAGCAGCTTTAGCCAACATATTCTCAAGATTTTTCTTCTGTCCTTCTATCCACTGACCTTGACAAGCATAAGTTCCAATTATTGTATTAGAAGAATCTAAAAAAGTTTTTGCAGGATTAAGCATCTTGTCATAATAAGCCTGATTATCTCCATAACCAACAGTCATAAATAAAAATACTTTTTTGTTTTTTAATGTTTCCATAA
>CAKVCJ010000266.1 GCA_934725655.1 uncultured Brachyspira sp. | reverse complement strand
CGCATATAGTTAAGCCTAATTTTATTTTTTGTTTATTAATTTCTATCTCTAATGGTTTTAAATATTTTTTTATGCTGACATCATTCTCTAAAGCTAAATCTTTTAGGCTATAAAAATGTCTGCTGTCATCAAACTCTTTATAATTTGGAAGAAGGGTTTTGATAAAGAAATTATATTCTGTTGTATTATTGTCTATTAGCTTTCCGTCTTTTGCTACAAACAATGCATTATATTTTCTCGCTCTTCCGTCAAAGTTTTTTTTGCTTTTATCTAAAGCAATATTACCAAAAATAACATATATATCTTTGGAAGCTTTTATTATCTCCTCTCCAAGTCTTTCGCATTCTTTTACAAATGACTCACTCTCCCACATATCTCCAATCATATATCCAGAAACAGAAAGCTCTGGAAAAACAATAATATCTGCATTATTTCCCCTTGCCTCTTCTATATATTTAATCATTTTACTGGCATTTACAACTGGCATAGAAGGTATTATTTCAAATTGGCATATAGCTATTTTCATTAGTAACGCTCCAACTTTTAATATAAAAAATAAATAAAATATTGAGTAATATAATATAAGAAAATAAATAATTTGTCAAAATATATGGCATATGATATAATTATCTATTATATATTAATAAGGCAGTAAAAAATGAGAAGAAAAGAGTTTAATTTTAATGATAAAAAAGAAATAGAAAATATGTTAAATATTATAGAATACGGTGTTATGGCACTGCCGGATAAAATTCCTTATGCTGTCCCTATAAGCTTTTGCTATAAAGATAATGAAATATATTTTCACGGAGCACCAAGCGGAAGAAAATATGAAATATTAAAAAATAATCCAAAAATATCTTTTACTGCTTCAAAAACATACTCATATATGCCATCAACATTCAAAAATAATACAATGACTCCAACACAGTTTTATTTTTCAGTATATATTGAAGGAGAAGTTAATCTAATAGACATAAGCGAAGTTGAAAGAAGAAAAAATATATTATATGAATTGGTAAAAAAATATGAAAAAGATAATACTAATTTATCAATAGAACATAAAATGTTTGAATATGCTCATAAGCTAATGTTAGTAGGGGTAATAAAAATAGAAAACATCACAGCAAAGGCAAAATTCGGACAAAATATGAGTGATGAAGAGATAAATATATTAATAAAAGACTTAGAGCAAAGAAATGAAAAATCAGATGCTGAAACAATAGAAATGATGAAAAATGTAAGAAAATAATAAATATCTTATGTAAAGTTTGAAAAAAAACTTGAAATATTTTTTGATTTGTTGTATAATCAATAAAACTATCTATTGGGTATCTTTTTTTATGAGTAATATAGTGGTAATAACGGCTCCGTCAGCAGCTGGTAAAACAACTTTAATAAAAAAATACATGTCAAAACATTCAAATGCCATATTCAGTGTATCTCATACCACTAGAAATATTAGAGAAGGTGAAATTGAAGGCAAAGATTACTACTTTATAGATAAAGATACTTTTCAAAAAATGATAGATAATGGCGATTTTATTGAATGGGCTAACGTGCATGATAATTATTACGGCACTTCTTTTAAAGAATTGGAAAAAGCTAATGATGAAAAAATTATATTGATATTAGATATAGATATTCAAGGGGCTTTATTCTTAAAAGAAAAAGGAATACATGCCAATTATATATTTATAGAGCCTCCTTCAATAGATGATTTAAAAGCAAGATTACAGGCAAGAGGTACTGAGTCTGAAGAAAGCATGAAAATTAGAATACAAAATGCTAAAAGAGAATTGGAATATAAAAATAAATTTGATATCATTATAAAAAATGATGAAATTGATACAGCTTATAAACAGTTGGAAGAAGCTATAAATTCAAAATTATAATAAAATGGAGTATTTATATATGGGAATAATACCGCTTAAAAAACTTATTGAATACAAAGGTAATAAATATGAACTTAGTAAAGCTATGATAGAGCTTGCTAAATCCGGCGAAAAATTATTAAAGGCTGAAACTAAATATAGAAATGGTAAATATATACCTACAGTAATAAAAAATATACTTGACGGCACTATTAAATATGAATATGAAGAAAATACTCAAATGACTGTAGATGAAGAGGCTCCTTTTAAACATACTGAAGCTACATATAATGATGCTGAATATGTTACTGATGATGATATTGAAGAAGCAGAAGAAACTATTATAGAAGATATTGATGATGATGATGACGAAATAGCAGATAATTATGAAGAGGAAGAAGAAAAACCAAAAAGAAAAAAAAGAACCTCTAAAAAGACAGAATAATTATAAATTGTGAAAAAAATAGTTTTTATATCAGGAGCCACTGCTTCTGGAAAAAGTGATTTTACACATAAACTTATAGATAAATATTTCAACGATGCTGCCATATTATCTATAGACTCTATACAAGTTTATAGATATATGGATATCGGCTCTGCTAAACCTTCCAAAGAAGAAATAAAAAAATATAATTATAAAATGGTCAACTTAATCGAACCTTCAATTAATTTTAATGTTAATGATTATCTTGATATATTAAAAGAGACTGTTGACAATATAGAAAATGCCCCTATATTTGGAGTTGGGGGCACTGGTTTTTATATTGATTCCATAAAATATGGGCTTTTTGAAGAAGAAAATGAGGATAAAGAAAAAGCTATAAAAATAAGAAAAGAGCTTTATGAGAAAATAGAAAAAGACGGATTGGAAAGTTTATATTTAGATTTACTTAATATAGACAAGGAAGCTGCTTTAACTATAGATAGATTCAATTCAAGAAGAGTGGTTCGTGCTTTAGAAGTTTATTATAATACTGGGAAAAAGTTTTCTGAATTAAAAAAACAAAGAAAAAGAAAATTGGATATTGAGTATATTAGCTATATTATAGATATTGAAAGAGAAGAGCTTTATAATAATATAAATAAAAGAGTTGATAATATGTTTGATAAAGGGCTTCTTGATGAGGTAAAATATATTATAAATAGTTATAATGTAGATAAAACTAATACTTCAATACAAGCTATAGGCTATAAAGAATGTTATGATTATATAGTTAATAATGCTATGAGTT
>CAKVCJ010000265.1 GCA_934725655.1 uncultured Brachyspira sp. | reverse complement strand
TTTATAACAGCAATATTGCTCATAGTAAAGATTCTGCTTTTTTAATAGCTTTAAAATCTGTGCTTGGCAATGAGGGCATTAGAATATTATCGCTTAATATTGATGAGAATAATAAAGATGAATAATTTTAAAAAGTTAAAAGACAAAAAAGAGAAAAGAGATTATTTAAAAGAGAATTATTTTAATAAGTCTATATATTGTGTTACTGCTGAAGATTTTTCTAAGGGAAGAAATAATATAGAAGTAGTCGGCTCTATGCTTGAGGCGGGTATAAAGATTATTCAATATAGAGAAAAAGAAAATCCTAAAAAATATATGCGTGAGAAGTATGAAGAGTGCGTTAAGATAAGGGAGATGACAAGAAAAAGCAATGCATTATTTATAGTAGATGATTATGCTGATTTGGCTTTGGCAGTTGATGCTGATGGAGTGCATATTGGGCAAAATGACATGCCAATAGAAGTAGTTAGAAAGATTGTTGGTGAAGATATAATTATAGGGCTTTCTACAAAAAACGCTAAAGAAGCTAATGAGGCTTTGAATAGTAGTGCTGATTATATTGGTATTGGGCCTATATTCGACACTAATACTAAAATTGATGCTAATAGTGCGGTTGGTATTGAGTATTTAGATTATATTGCCAAAAATATTAATATGCCTTTTGTTTGCATTGGGGGTATTAAACTTAGTAATATGGATTTGCTTATAGAGCATAATGCAAAATGTTTATGCATGCTCACTGAGATTGTTGCTTCTGATGATATTAAAAATAAATGCGAAACTTTAATAAGAAAAATGCACTCTTAATAATATTTTTTATTGTTTTATTTGCTTTTTTATTGATTCTACAAAATGATAAAGAGGCTTTGTTTATAGATGAGGCTTCTATCAATGCTTTTATTAAAAACTCTAACACTCAAATAATATATGATTATATAAAATTTAGAGAAGATATTTTTGTTGTTGTAGATAATGACAATAAATCATTAGACAATATAAAAAATGTTTTTCCAAGTGCTAAGTTTATAAGTGAGTTTCGTTTTAGAATATATTTAAAATTAAGAAAAAATATATTATGTTTTTTTAGCGATGATAGGCTGATAGAATATGCGTATAAAAACAAAATAGGCTATTATAAAGTTGTGCTAAATATTAACGACATAAAAAAAGAAGAATATATTACATTAAGAGATTCTAATAATTCAAAAATATTTTTATCTGTTACAAATAATAATTATAGTGAAAATAATATTGATAAAGATTTGATAAAAGTTTTGGACGGCGACACCATAGCGTATAATAATAATGTTTATAGGTTTATAGGAATTGATGCACCAGAATTAGAACAAGTTTACGGCAAAGAGGCAAAGGATTATGTTTCTAATTTAATAAAAAATAGTGAAAAAGTATCTATGCTTGTTTCTTCTTATGATATATTTGATAGGATATTATGTCATGTTTTAATTGATGATGTGCCTTTGGCTTATTATATGATAGAAGAAAAATTAGCAAAAGAGACTGTGTTAAAATATGGGGATAATGGTTTTAGTGAAATAGGCAGTAATATAGTTTATTTATCGAAGTTTCAGGGAAGAAGAAAGTTTATAGACCCATCGAGATACAGAAGAGAAAATAGATAGTTTTATTAATTATTGTTTAAAATAATAATTTTTAGTATATATAAACAACTATATTTTGTTGTATAAGTTTTATGTTATTCAATTTTCCCGCCTTCGTACCCATACCTAAAGGTACTCCTTTCAGTTGTAGGCACTTCCTTCGGTCGCAGTGCGGACTTCATCAAAGTTTTTACCCTACGGGTACGCTTCGCGAAAATGCAAGTACTTTTTTGTATATTTGGAATATGTATAAAGTGTAGATAATCCTATGTTTTAAGCTATGAAATGCAGTCCTTTTGCTTCTTTTGGTCACGCCACCGGCACTCCCTTCAGTCGCAAAAGAAGTAGGGGGTTGGGGACTAGTCCCCGAAAACAAATAAATTTAAAAACTCAAAAATGACAAAGTTAAAAATTTTAAGTATATAAAAAAAGGAGCTTAAAAATATTAAGCCCCTTTATAATTGTTTTTTATTAATTATTATTTTTTAACATCAATGAGTTTGTCTAAAGCATTTACACTAGCAGATGATGTTGGCTCTATATTTGCATAATCATCAGAGTTAGTGATAATTACAGGAGTAACTGTAGAGTAGCCTGCAGCTTTTATTCCCTCAATGTTAAACTCTAATAATAAATCGCCTTTCTTTATTTTTTGACCATCTTCAATATGTGAAGTAAAATGCTCACCATTGAGTTTAACAGTATCCATACCTATGTGGATTAACAACTCAACGCCTTTATCAGAAGTAAGCCCAATAGCATGTTTTGTAGGGAAAGCAGTTTCTATAATGCCGTCAAAAGGAGCATATACTTTGCCTTCAGCTGGGTCAATAGCAATACCTTTACCCATAGCACCAGAAGAAAATGCCTCGTCTTTAACATCTTCAAGCTTAACAATACTTCCTTTAACGGGTGCATAAACAGTGTCAACAAGTTCATTGCTGTTAGTAGCTGCTGATTCTTTCTTTTGAGGCTCTTTTGATGGAGTAGGATTTGCAGAAGAAATATTATCTTCATTGTCGCTTATAGGGTCATGCAAATATTCTTCAAGTCTTGATTTTATTACTGTAACTTTTGGTCCGTATATAACCTGTATGCCGTTGCCTTTTTTGATGATTCCAGCAGCACCGCTTTGTTTTAACATAGTGTCATTAACTTTAGAAGCATCAAATACTGTAACTCTTAATCTTGTAGCACAGCAATCAACATCGCTAATATTTTTCTTTCCGCCAAGTCCTGAAGTGATTAAAGGAGCTTCTTCATATTGGAATAATGGATTAGTTTCAATATTTTCTCCTTTAGCTAAAGCCTTAGCAGCCTCAACATCTGCTCTTTTATAAAGTTTAGGCTCTTCACTGTCTGGCTCTCTTCCCGGTGTTTTCCAATCAAATTTCTTAATCAATGCAGAGAATAAGAAATAATAAACAAAGAAATAAACAGCACCAACTACTACAATCCAAACCCAATTAGTTTTAGCATTTCCTTGTATTACACCAAATAAA
>CAKVCJ010000264.1 GCA_934725655.1 uncultured Brachyspira sp. | reverse complement strand
GGTTTTGATGCTGATACTTGTGCAGTTATGGAGGCTATTGCAGAACAATCTCCAGATATAGATATGGGTGTTAGTGCAGGTAAAGGATTATTTAATTCTGAAAGTTCAAATGTTTCTGAAGGTGCAGGCGACCAAGGTATTATGTTTGGTTATGCTATAAATGAAACTGAAACTTTTATGCCTTTAAGCATACATTTAGCTCATAGATTAGCAGAACGTTTAACAAAGGTTAGAAAAGATAAAATTGTTGACTATTTAAGACCAGATGGAAAAAGTCAGGTTACAATAGAATATAAAGACGGCAAAGCAGCAAGAATAGATGCTGTTGTTATATCTACTCAGCATGCTGCAGGCGTTGAGCATAAACAAATAGAAGAAGATATAAAAAAACATGTAATCAACGAAATATGTCCTAAAAATATGCTTGATGAAAACACAAAATATTATATTAACCCAACAGGTTCATTTGTAGTTGGCGGTCCTATGGGTGACTGCGGATTAACAGGAAGAAAAATCATTGTAGACAGTTACGGCGGACATGGCGCTCATGGCGGCGGTGCTTTCTCTGGTAAAGACCCTACTAAAGTAGATAGAAGTGCTTGTTATATGGCTCGTTATGTTGCTAAAAATATTGTCGCTTCTGGTATTGCTGACAGAGCTTTAGTTCAGTTTGCTTATGCTATTGGTGTGCCAGAGCCTTTATCTGTATATGTTAATACTTTTGGTACATGCAAAGTTCATGATGAAGTATTAGCTGCTATTATTTCTAAACAAATTGATTTAACTCCAGCAGGCATAATCAAAACTTTAGATTTAAGAAGACCAATATACGAAAAAACTACTGCTTATGGACATTTCGGAAGAGAGCTTCCAGAGTTCACTTGGGAAAAAACTGATATTAAACATCTATTTGCCAACCCAACAAAATAATTTTTAACTTAATAAATTTTAAACATTCAAGGCTTATCAATAAATTAATATTGGTAAGCCTTTTTATTAAAAAATCAAACTAATAATCATATTTTGCAGCATAATAAATACTTTACAGCTTTATAACTATATAGTATAATTAAAATCAATAATTCATTATTATTAAGAGATATATAAAGATTATGAAAATAACAGTTATACATGGCCAAAATCATAAAGGCTCTACCTACAATGCTGCTAAAATGCTTTATGATAAATTAGATGGTGATGTTACAGAGTTTTTTCTTCCAAGAGATTTTAATTCTTTTTGTGTGGGATGTAATAATTGTTTTAAAAAGTCAGAGAAATTATGCCCGCATTATGAATCATTAAGCCCAATCACTTCAGCTATGGATAATGCTGATATAATAATATTTGCAAGCCCAGTGTATGTATATCATGTAACAGCTGCTATGAAAACTTTATTAGACCATTACGGTTATAGATGGATGATACATAGACCAGAAGAGAGTATGTTTAGAAAACAGGTTGTGTGCATTTCTACTGCTGCAGGGGGAGGAATGAAAGAGACAACCAAAGATATAGCCGACAGCACATTTTTTTGGGGTGCGGCTAAAACATATAGAATTGGTTTTGCTGTGAGAGAAGTAACTTGGAATGATGTAAGCGAAGATATAAAAGAAAAAATAAAAAAACAAATATATTCTTTAGCTGACAAAATAAAAAAAGATTACGGCAATATAAAGCCTTCTATAAAAACAAAAATGCTTTTTTATTTGATGAGAAAATTGCATCAAAAAAAGAAAATCACAGAAAATGATTATAACTATTGGAAAGAAAAAGGCTGGCTTAAAGATAAACGCCCATGGTAAAGTGTTAAAATATTAAAATAACTTCTCTAAAAACTTAAAAATCAACTTTGTCTGGGTGAAGTCCTGAACCTCCAAAATATTCTATATTGTTTATAACTTTCATATCTTCATCGCTTATATTAAAATCAAAAACCTCGCTGTTTTCTTTTATCCTTGATGGAGTCATTGATTTTGGAAGAGGGAGAGTGTTGTTTTGTAAGCACCATCTTATGCAAAGCTGTGCAACAGATTTTTTATATTTGTTTGCAATTTCTTTTAATAAATCATTATCAAGCATTTTGCCTCTTCCAAGCGGGCCCCAAGCTTCAACAAGTATATTATTATCTTTGCAATATTTAAATGTTTCTTCTTGCATAAAACCAACATGAAACTCTATTTGATTAACCATAGGTTTAATTTCTGTTTGCATTAAAGATTTTAAATGATGAGGCATAAAATTAGAAACGCCTATTGATTTTATTTTTCCTTTTTTATAAAGCTCTGTCATAGCCTTCCAAGTCTCTAAATTAATATTATCCCAATCTTTAAATTGATGTTCTGATGCAGGCCAATGTATTAGATAAAGATCAAGATAATCAAGCTGTAAATCATTGAGAGTTTTTTCAAATGCTTTTAATGTGGTATTATATCCTCTATTTTTATTCCAAACTTTGCTTGTAACAAATAATTCTTTTCTGTCGATACCGCTTTCTTTTATAGCCTTGCCGACACTTTTTTCGTTTTCGTAAATGGCAGCCGTATCAATATGTTTATACCCTAACCTTATAGCCTCTTTTACAGAGTTTACGGCATCGTCGCCATCTGGAAGCTTCCAAGTACCAAAAGCTATACAAGGGATTTTATAACTATTGGTTAATACAAAAGAATCGTTTAAAGAAAAGAAATTGTCCATTATAATACACCTTTTAATTATTTAATTATTTAGTTAGTCAATTATTTTATTATATAAAATATAATATGAAAGTCAAGAAACATGTATTTTTATATAATGTTTTGTATAATTATAATACAACAGACCTATTATTAGTATAATATTAATACATATAGCCTTTATAAAATGTATATAATTACACATATTATGAAGATTAAATAAAAAAATAAAGCAAAATATGATATTTTAATATAGTAAAATAGCTTATAATGGGAATATATTTGGCACATTTCTTGCATATATATAAGCGTACAGCAATTAAATGCTGAAACAAAATTATTTAATAAAAATAATTAATTTATAAAGGAGTTAGGCGGTTTAAGAGCCGTCAATTAATTAGAATATGGATTACAATAAATATACAATAAAAGCTCAAGAGGCAGTAAATGAAGCTGCTAATA
>CAKVCJ010000263.1 GCA_934725655.1 uncultured Brachyspira sp. | reverse complement strand
CTTTTGACCCTCAGACGGCTGGCGGATTATTTATATGTGTAGATAAGGCTAATGCTGAGAATATGCTTGCTGATTTGTGGCGTGAGGGCATAGACTGTGCTTCTATTGTTGGAAGGGTAACTAAAAAAGAGAGAGAATATATACATCTTACTAAATAATAAATTAATATTGAGAAGTTTTTAGCTTTATAGTACGTTTGTGAATAACTGTATTTTTTAGCTTGAAATGTTTGTATTATCTTATTATATATTCTAAGATATTAGCTATAGTATTTGTACTTTCGCGAAGCGTGCCCGAAGGGCGAAAACTTTGACGAAGTCCGCACAGCGAGAGCGACAAAAAAGTTGAATAAAAAACTTACTATATAAAAAACAAGGGGCTTTTTAAAGCCCCTTATTTGTATTTATTATATTAACCCAAAAGGAATCATAGTTTCAGCTACTTTTACAAATCCTGCAATATTCGCTCCTTTTAAATAATTGCCTTTAAAACCATATTCTTCTGCTGTTGCATAGCAAGTGTTATGAATATTAGTCATAATGTTTTTTAGTTTACCATCTGTATATTCAAAATCCCAGCTGTCTCTGCTTGCATTTTGCTGCATCTCTAAAGCAGAAGTAGCAACTCCTCCAGCATTAGTAGCCTTTCCTGGAGCATATAATATATTAGCATCCAATAATATATCTATAGCCTCTGGTGTAGCAGGCATATTAGCTCCCTCAGCCACGCATTTACAGCCGTTTTTTACAAGTGATTTAGCATTGTCAGCATTAATCTCGTTTTGTGTAGCACAAGGCAAAGCAACATCGCAAGCAATATCCCATATACAGCCATTTTCTTGATATTTAGCACTTTTATGTATATCAGCATATTCTTTTATTCTCTTTCTCTCTACTTCTTTTAAACGTTTTACAGTGTCTAAGTTTATTCCGTTTTCATCATACAACACGCCGTTAGAATCTGAACAAGCTATAACTTTAGCTCCTAACTGTGAAGCCTTTTCCATAGCATATATAGCAACATTGCCAGAACCAGATACAATTACTTTTTTACCCTCAAAAGATTCATTTCTAGTTTTAAGCATAAGTTCAGTGAAATACACTAATCCGTAACCAGTAGCCTCTTTTCTCACAAGAGAACCGCCGTATTGTAAGCCTTTTCCTGTAAGTACTCCAGCTTCATATCTTCCGCTTAATCTCTTGTATTGACCGAATAAATATCCAATCTCTCTCGCACCAACTCCTATGTCTCCTGCAGGTACATCAATATCAGCACCTATATGTCTGTGAAGCTCTGTCATAAAACTCTGGCAAAAACGCATTACTTCATTATCGCTCTTTCCTTTAGGGTCAAAGTCAGAACCGCCTTTACCGCCACCTATTGATAAGCCAGTAAGTGCATTTTTGAATATCTGCTCAAAACTTAAAAACTTGATAATGCCTAAATATACAGAAGGGTGGAAACGAAGTCCGCCTTTGTATGGTCCCATTACGCTTGAAAATTGTACCCTGAAACCTCTGTTTATTTGTATTTCTCCTTTGTCGTCCATCCAAGGCACTCTAAATATTATTTGTCTTTCTGGTTCGCATATTCGCTCTATTACTTTCTTTTCTATATATTCTGGGTGCTTCTCTAATACTACTTCTAATGTGCTTAACATCTCTTTTACTGCTTGGTGAAACTCTTTTTCTCCAGCATTCTTTTGAACTATTGAACTGTAAATAGATTCAATACTCTCTTTTACTCTTGAAGACATAACACAATCTCCTTTTTTTTATTATTAAATTTTGATTAATATTATATAACTAATTAACATTATTATCAATAGTAATTTGATATTAAAACTATAAAATTATCATAAGAAGTAATATTTTTTTTATAAATTTGAGTTTATAGAGGAAAATTACATATTTATTTAAGGCATCTAACAATCTTGCCTTCAGACATTTCATACACATTTTTTGCATGCGCTGCTATGTTGTGGGCGTGCGTAACCATAATAATTGTAGTTCCTTGATTGTTGAGTGTTGTTAATATTTCCATAAGCAAAGAGGTTGTTTCTGGGTCTAAGTCGCTTGTGGGTTCATCTGCTATTAGGCATTTACATCCATAGGCTAAGGCTCTGAGTATTGCTACTTTTTTCATTTCGCCGCCTGATAAATGTGCTGCTTTTAGGTGCATTTTATCTTTTAGTCCGAATAGTTCTATATTTTCTTTGGTTTGATTTATTTTTTCATCTGTAATTTTATGTTTAAAAGCTAAAGGTATTAAAATATTATCTAATACATTAATTGTAGGTATAATAACAGGGTATTGAAATATATATGAAAAATATTCTCTTCTAAAACTTGATAAAACTTCTTCTGAAGGGTTGTCTATTTTGTAGGAGTCATAATATATAGAGCCGCTTGTAGGCTTTAGTATTCCTCCTATAATGCTTAAGAGAGTGCTTTTACCGCTTCCAGTATGCCCCACAAAACTTATAAAATCGCCTTGATTAATATCTAAACTAATATCTTTACAAGCATCTAATTTGTTTACACCTAAGGCAAAAGTTTTAGAAATGTTAATAATTTTTATATTCATAGTGTTCCTCTCAAATCTTCATAAGGGTCTCTTTTTAGAAGTATAGAATTAGTGATAAAAGCACCAAACATAAATATTAAAAACAATACTACATTAGCACAAAATATAGTAAAAGCATTATTTAAGACTTCAGTTGTATTTATAATAGTTAATATATAGGAGCGGTATCTAATATAAATAATAATAATTTCTAAACTTGAAATGATGTAAGAGATAAGAGGGTATAAAAAGCTTAAAGATAAAGAAAGCCTTTTTAAAGATAATTTAGTAGCCCCAAAGATTCTCAAAGTAGAAAACATACGGCTGTTTTTTGAGAAAATATATATAATAGTGATAATAGCAATTAAAAGCACTACGATAAATAGTACTATGAGAAGCGAGTATATAGAGAAAGCCCTAAAGAAAGGAATATTTTCGTTTAGAAGTATTTCATATTTCCACATAAGAGCGAAAATAGAAGTAATAGTCATTAATTGCGACATAGCTATAAATATGATAATAGAAAATAAGATATTACCTTTAATAATTTTAAGAGCATAGCCTACTATAGAATTATACA
>CAKVCJ010000262.1 GCA_934725655.1 uncultured Brachyspira sp. | reverse complement strand
TTGTTTTTCTTTACTTAATTTACTGTGTTTCATAACTAAAATTTAATAAATTTTAGTTATCTGGGTCAGCCCCAATAGTAATAATATCTCATTCTATATGAATTTAATTGAGTTAATTGTTCATCAGTAAGAACGTCTAAAACAGCAACATCTTTTTCTATTCTAAGATAGTCTATTTCTTTTTCTAAATCTTTTCTTTGACTAATTAAATCTTTTATTAAATTTAAGTCTATATCAATTTTTTCTCTTTCGATTTTAAATTTATAATCGATGCTTCTTTTTTGATATTCTAAATCATTAATTTTTAATTCATATTCATAAGATATTTTTCCCATTTCTTCAAGCTGAGCATCTGTTAGATATATTCCAGCATTTCTGCAAATTCTATATATATCTCCTCTTGGGCCTGCCATATGTCTTGGCATAGCTCTTTCTCTTGGAGCAGGCGGAACATCGCCTCTTGGAGCAGGCGGCTGAGAGAATGCTAATGCTGATGCTAATGTTAATATTAATGTAGATAATAATAATTTTGATTTCATTTCTATATAACTCCTCTGTTATTTTTATGTTATATTAGACGAAATAAGATTAATAAAAGTTCCCTATTTTTATTTTATTTATGAATATTTTTATAAAAAAATCTATATTTTGTTTATAAAGAAAAAGATATTTATAAATCTATTGACTTTTTTAGTTAAAAAATATATATTGAAAAAAACAATAATAATTGGAGATATATTATGTTAAGAAAAATTTTGTTATCTGTTATTCTTGCATTAGCACTAATAACAACTGTTCCTACTCAAGCACATGCAGCCTATGCTGATGGTGCTGCAATTGGTGCGGCATTTATGGGCGGTTTTCCTGCTCAAGCTTCTTTAGGTTTAACAGGACAATTTAATGGTGTTCCTCTAATGTTTGGATTAACAGGAAGGATATTGTTTACTGATAATTATCAGCATTTTGGTATTGGTTTTACTATGGATTGGTGGGGATTAAAAATTCCTTTGTTGCAAGATTCGGTTGGTATTCATTTCTATTTAGGTCCTGGTTTAGGTTTAAGTGCTGACTTTGGAAACAAGTATTGGAATATTAATGCTGCTTTAAGAGTGCCTATAGGATTCTCTTTTATATTTGCTAAAAATTGGGAAGTATTTGTGGAAGTAGCTCCTAGTATAAATGCTCTTAGTATTGGCAGCGGCGGATTTAGATTATTAGGTATATATATAGGTGACGGCGGAAGCGGTTGGACTGCTGATGCATTCTTCGGATTCGCTGGTCAATTAGGATTCAGATACTGGTTCTAATACTTTAGTTATTCTAAAATTATGGCTTAATCTTATTTATTTAAGATTAAGCCTTTTTTATTATTAAAAAATTTAGTAAAATTTTATTCCTTTACAAAATCAAATATATCTATTAATTTCTTGCCTTCATTTATGCTATTTCTATTTTTTATAAATAATATTGCAGTTTTTATTAATGTTCTTTCCATAATAAGTTTTTTGTCTGATAGTTCTAAAGATGATATTTCAGCTACCTTGGAATCGCCTACTGTTCTTCTTATCATTTCTGTGCCTGCATAACCTATAGAATCTGATAATATAGAATTTAAATAAAACTCTTTAAAACTATCATTTTTGTAAAGGCTAAATGTAACTATCTCATCATACTTCTTTCTTAAAGAAATATTTATTTTATCAAAAGTATCCATTATTGTTTTCTTTATCCATTGAAGAAAATCTTTATTGTTAGAAAAATATGTTTTATTAGCTAAAGAAAAAAATAAATTACCTATAACATTTCCAATATCATATCCAATAGGGCCATAAAAAGCAAACTCTGGGTCTATTATTTTTATGCCGTTTTGATTGATAAATATAGATCCAGTGTGCAAATCTCCATGTATAAGTGCCTGAGAATAATTCATGAACCTATCTCTTAATTTACTTACTTCAAATTTTAAACTTTCATCATTGTACAAAAACTTCTCTACAAACTCCTCTTGTCCCTTAGATATTATATTTCTATTTTTATAATTATAATAAGGCTCTGTTAAAACTAAATCCTCTGTAATGTCGCATAATTCTTTATTGATAAAAAGCTTTACATTATCTTTTTTTTTCGCTCTATCCATGACTAAATCAGTTGTAGGAAGCAAAACATTCGATAAAAAATCAGCAATCTCATCAGAAAAATTGTTGAATTGTTTTTCTTCTAATAACTCTTTACGCATATTTTTATAATCAGATATATCTTCCATAGCCAAAGCATGCATATTCTCATCATAAGAATAAATTTTAGGTATATGATTAGGAGATAAAGAATACTCTATTTTTAATATTTCAGCTTCTATCTTGCTTCTATAAACATCTAAAGCCCTCCCCGAAGAGCGTAAAAACTCATCAGCCTGCTTTATTATAATAGATTTATCTTTATTAAATACTTTAAATACATAATTTATATTACCATCTCCTATTTCAATAGCTTCTATTTCTTCATCTTCTCTAAAATATTTTAAAACTTTCTTACAATATTCTTTTACATCATCAGTATTCATTAAAAAGTGTTTATCAAATTTACACATTATTTATATCCTTAAGCTAAATATTATATACTTACAATATTATACTAATAATATAAAAATGACAATTAAAATCAACGCTGCTTAAAAAAAATATAAATATTAAATTTGATATAATATCATTATAATGGTATACTTTAGAATAAATGATAATATAGGGTTGTTTTGAAGTGGAAAAGTATATACTTGATAATGATTTAGATAAAATAAGCAAACTCATAGAAAATATATGCCTAAAAATAAGCAAATATATAACAGATATAGACCTTTTCTCATCAGCATTATACGAAGTAATAATAAATGCTATAGAACATGGTAATCTTAATATATTGTATGAGCAAAAAAAAGAATGGCTTCAAAAAAATATATACAATAAAAAATTAAAAGAATTACTAAAAAGTGAACTTGCACAAAATACAAATATTGAATTGACTTTGGATATCAATGAAAAAGAAAAAAATATCACAATTAAAGTAAAGGATAATGGAGAAGGCTTTAATATTAAAAGAGCATTAAAGGCGATTAAGGATGATGGTTTTGCAAGAGAAAGCGGAAGAGGAATTATAATAATAAAATCATATTTTGACGAAGTTACTCACAATAG
>CAKVCJ010000261.1 GCA_934725655.1 uncultured Brachyspira sp. | reverse complement strand
ATCAATGTAATCGTCTATATTTAACTGATTAATATCGTTTCTCACTCCTAATCGTCTCATTGTTTTCATTTGATTATGAACATATTCTCTGTTTAATTTCCAAGTGATAGTTCTTCCTTCTTCATTAAGTTTTTTCCATAAAGTCATTAAACCAACTTCCAAAGGAACATTATAATTTTCAGCAAATATTTCTGCTGCCTTATAAGGGTGAAGATACATATACTCTATAGACATAGCATGAGCGAGAAGTATACGTTCTGCCAATTTTGGATGAGCTTTAGCAAAGTTATAATTCATGCAAACTTTACAGCAAGTGCCGTGTCCGTCTATTTCTCTGTCTGTGTTTTGTCTTTTTAATATTTTACCAGTGTTTTCATATTCTGCCATAGAACCCCAAGGGTCGCAAGCTCCATAACCGTCCAACTTTCCTAACTTAAATGCAAAATAAGAATCGGAATCGCTCATTGAAAAATTTTCATAATATTTTGTATCTCTCGGTATATTCAAATCTGCGCTCCATTCAGCCCAATTTAAATTTTCCGTTTCGGCATTAGCCCCCATAGAAATTCTTTTGCCTAATAAATCTTGAGGATTATCTATATTTTTAGCTACGACAAAATATTCCGCTCCTCCCGTATGATTTTCAGCCGCTATAAATAGAGGGACTTTATTTTTTACGGCATTTAAAGTCGAAGCGTAGGCTATATCCATTTTTCCCGCGCTCATAGCTTCGGGAACATTACCGTTTCCCGTAACGGATACTTTTAAGCCCAAAGCTTTAAATATACCCGTATCTTCTCCGACACAAGCCGCAGTCATATGGTCGCAGTCATAATAACCTAAATTAATTTTGTATTTTTTGTCTGCGTCGCTTAACTCTTCCAAATTATAGTCAGCAACTATAGCTTTTACATCTTCTGAAATAGAAGTTTCTGTTGTTTTAGATGCATTATCACTTCCGCCGCATGAAATGATAACAATCATCATAAATAAAATAATTACAACTTTTTTCATTTTTTTCTCCTTATATTTTTTTATTTATATTTAGCAGCATTTTTCCATGCCGTTTTCAAATAAGCTTATTAATTCGCCATTTTCAAGTCTGTAAACAGCAAAACCTATATTAGCTCCCTTTTTACCAGACACTAAAATTTCATTTGGTACTTTTTCATCTATGTTATAAAATTTGATTGTGTAATTTTCTATAGGTGCTGGTATGGGGGCAGTCATTAATATTTTATTAGAATCTTTATATATACCAATTAATTTGTTTGAATATTCAGATTCTTTATATATGATTATTAAATCATCTATATTATCTCCGTTAAAATCTCCTTCCAAAAAAGTTAATAATTCTTTATTAGAATATTTTTTCATATACTCTTTATAAAGTTCTATATTATTTATGCCTTCTGCACTTTTTATATATTCATTATTCTCATTGCATGAGATAAATATAAAAAAGCATAAAGCAAAAAATATCCTCAACATTGAACCTCTTTACCCCTGCTTAACAAAACCTTTATCTTTTTAACTATAATTAAAAACCACGAATAAAGCCCCATAAACAACACAGCAACGGCACATATATTTTTGAACCAATCTGGAAAAGTGATATTTATATTATTTGCTAATTCTATTTGCTTGCTTGAATTTGCTAAATCAAATATTGGCGTAAAATTATTAGCTAATAAAATATTTGTAATGTATCCTATCAATATGCCAAAGAAAAGCATAGAGAAAAGATATATTATTAAAGTTCTTTTTCCTATTAATTTATATATGCTTATTAATTCTGATATATTTGTAGCAACACCTGTAATTAAAAAAGTTATGGCGATACCAGGTGAAGCACCTGCAGATATTAATGCCGCAATAAAAGGAATATGCCCTAATGCACATACATACATCATGCAGCCTACTAATGTTATACCTATAATTGAAACTAATTTAGGATTGCTTAAATACTGCATAACAAATGACTGAGGCACTACTGTTAATAAAATAGCTCCAAATAAAGTACCTACTAATATAAATCTGCTTATTTCTATTCCAAGATTATTAAAGCCCCATAATATGCCGTTATATAGTTTCTTGTAGCAAGGAGTTTTATCTTTGTAAGTGTTTTCTGGAATTTTTATATTCATGCTTTGAAGCTTTAAAACTTCAGGAGCAATTAATTCTTTTCCGCCAAAAATATTTCCCAACACTCCTATTATGAGAGGAAGAAATATACCGCATAAAATATATATAAAAGTAACCTCTTTTCCAAGCATAGCAAAAGCTACTATTATTGCAGCAGGGTTAATTATTGGAGTTGCCACCAAAAAAGAAAGAGTAGGCCCTAAATATGCCCCCGTTCTATATAAACTCAATGCCAATGGAAGCACTCCGCAACTGCATATAGGAAGTATTGCTCCTGATATTGTTGTCTTTATTAGAGAAGATATTTTTTTATTGCCTATAGATTTTTGAAGCACCTGCGGACGAACAAAGGCATGTATTATACCAGATAATATTAAACTTATAACAATCCACTCTGAACTTATAATAAGAAAGTCCCAAAATACATATAAAAAACGCATTATCATATTTTATTTATTTCCATTTTAAGAGTTTTGTGCTTCTACAGCTTTTTTAATTTCTTGTTCTATTAACTTTTTACTTAAAACATCATATCTGTTTTTTTCATTTATAATCAATGTGCCTCTGTCTACCATTCCATATTTTGCCAAATAATCAAAATCTTTCCCTGCGTAGTAGAGTTTTACTTCTATTTTATCTTTGTATGTTTCTTGAAGTTCTTTTAAATATGATGAATACCCATCGCAGGTAGGGCATGTGTTAATAAATTCCGCTAATATTTTAGACATAAAAAATCCTTATAAAATATAATGTTGAAATACAATACTATTAATAAAAAAATTATTAAAAAAATGATAGTTTAATATAAAAAATAATATCTATTAGTTAGACTTAAGATATACACACGGTATATTTATAGAAAGTAAATATCTGGAAAGGCGTCCTGATTAAAGAATAATTTTTGTTTTAGACTTAAATACATAATATTATCCTCTTATGCTAAGAACTATAATAACACAAAGTATAATAAAGTCAACAGTAAAAACATTTTTTATGTGTTTAGGAGCCAGAGATATTGCACATTTTTTAGTTAAAAAAAGTAGGTATTCCTTATAATATAAATAACCCAAT
>CAKVCJ010000260.1 GCA_934725655.1 uncultured Brachyspira sp. | reverse complement strand
AATCGACAGACTTTTTTGATAGCGAGATTCAATTTGGGACAAAGTTTTTTGATATTGTTATTGGCAATCCGCCTTATTTAGAAGCGAGAAGTAAAATTTTTTCTGATAGTATGAAAGAAAACTATCAAAATAATATATTAATTAATTTTCATAAAAATAAAAAACTTTTAGGTAAAGGCATGGATTTATCTTTATATTTTTATATTAAATCTTTGCAACTTATAAATGAAAATGGATTTATAACTTTCGTTTGCACTAATTCTTGGCTTTCTACAAAATATGGAATAAATTTTCAAAAATTTTTAATAGAACAAAATTTAAATATAACATTAATAGATACTGATTTTAAACATTTTAGCACCGCTGCAATTAATACAATAATTAGTATTTTCCATTATGATAATAAAACTAATTTAACATTAAAATATTTTAGAGAAAATTTTGCAAAATATAATGAATTATATTCTTATTCTATAGGAGATAAAAATTTAATGCTAAATTATAAATGGAATATATTATTTACGGAAGAATTAGATATTTTATTATCAATATTAAAAAAACTATCAAAAGGTTTAACCATAGATAAAATAGGGTTAAAATATGGACAAGGTTTAAATGGCTATAAAGTTAGTTCAAAAGGCAATATTCATTTTTATCATAAAGAAAAGCCAAGTTTTACTTTTACAAAATCATCAAATAAAATAGATAATCTTAAAACTAAACGAACACCGCCAATTTTTATAATGCCAAGAGGTATTGCATATTCTCATTATTGTTGTTTTAATAAAATTCATTCATATTCAGATAGTTATGTTGAAATTTTAAAAAGCGATAATTCTAATAATATAAAAGAATTAAAAGATAAAAATTTATTAAGTATTTGGTTATTTTATAATTCAACTTTAGGTTGGTTTTTAAGAGAAATTACGGGAAGAAATAATTTAGGCGGAGGTTTATTAAAAGCGGAAGCCTTTGATTTACAAAATATACCTTGCGTATTTGATATTGATTTAAAATTAGCTACATTAATATATAACAAAACTAAAAATTTAAATATATTAACATACGATAAAGAAATAAATACCGAACACCATAAAGAAATTGATAAAGTTATTTATGATAGCATAGGTTTAAATAAAAACGAAAAAGAATTTATAAATAATAAATTTATAAATTTGATAGAACAGAGAAAAAGTAAGAGTATTAGTAAATAAATTGTAATTTTATTGTTATATATAAAACAGAGGGCAATAGCCCTCTGTCTTTACCTAATAAAGCATTTATTTTTTTGTTTTTTTATACTTTACAGGTATTCGTCATGCTTTGTAGCCATAATCTTTGGCATAAAGGATTCTCCCAGAGTTACCTCTGACTTTCCTTTTTGTTACAAATATGTAAGGCATTTTTACCTCCTTCAAGGAGATATATCTTGAAATTTAATCATAATTAGTATAAACTAATTATTATATTGATTATTTACAAGACATACCTTCTTGTAATTTTTATTTAAATATCTTAACAGTTGCAGCTGTTAAGATATTTCTTGTAAATTTGTTATTCTTTTTTTATTAAAATATTATTTTCTACTTCTCTATTGCCTATACCTGTAATTATTAATCCATCGTCATCCCTTTGCAGTAATTTTTTCGTGTTTCTACTAGCATTACTTATGGCATCGAATACTTTAAATTTTATATTATTATTAGTAGCAGCTATTAAAAAAGAATATACATAATCATCATTTATCCTATTAGATAATTCATTTATATTTTTTGATATCCAATATACTGTGATAACAACACTGGTTATAGCGCTATTAATTTCTAATGATTTGTAAAAATTAATCCATTCTTCTATTTTTTCTTTCCCAAATTCCTTATCTATATCTATATATTCTAGTTCATTTCTATTAGCATTTTTTACTTTGTTTTTCTTCTTTTTTATATTTTTTTTATTTTCAATATTTTTATTTATAGGCTTGCTATCAGATTTAACTTCTTTATATGCATTATAAATATTTATATTATTTAATATATATTCTATAGTGTTTAATATTTCAGCTGGATTTCTTTTTGTATCATAATCAATATTTATATTAATATTGATATTTAAATTATCATTACTAATAGGTATATTCAAAATATTTTTATTATTAATTTCAGAGGCTGTATAATTATAATCATATAAATCCTTATGTTTAACATCTAAATTAAAATTTTCAAATTCATTTTTATTAAAAATAATTATATTGTTATCCATTGATATAATTTCCGCCTCTTTAAATATTTCTAATAGCGTATTAGCTCCTATTTTAGCGTATTGATTACTTGGTTTATCAAAATAATTAATAATTATATTAGTAAGTGCTTCTACTGTTAAATTCGTTTTATTTAATTGAGCAAATATTAATTCATTTAAATCTTTATTATTTTTTATCATTTTTATCAATATTTCTTTTATTTTAATATTGTCTTCTAAATTATAGGCTTTAGCCAGTTTTAATCCAATATCAGTAATGATATTTTTATTATTATCATTCTTTTCAAGAAATCCTATAGAAAATAAAAAAGCATTATTTCTACTTATAGTGTCAGAATTTATTTCTGTTTGTCTTGATAACTCATCCCTTTCTATTATCATATTTATATCTTTTTTCCCACAAGCCATCATAATTTTTTTTAATTGTTCGTATGCTAAACTAGGTAGTTTAAAATCCATGTAATCCTCCTTTTTATTTTACTAATATGTGATATAATTATTTCTTAATAATATCACATAATTAAAAATATTACAATATAACTCTTATAACAAAATATATTATTGATTAAAACAATTATATATTTACGATTATCATTGTAGCATTTTATAAAAATTTTTCAATATAAAATATGATATAATTGTTAACTTTATAAAAATATTTTTAATAATACTACATTTAATACAGAAATCTTATAAAAATAATTGATAAATTTATGTATGAATATTTTTTATACACAATTAATTTCTAAAGAAATTAATTGTAAAAAGAGTATTGATATATAATAAAATAATGATATGTATCTTATATATTTAAGTAATTATTATTAATGAGGTTAATAAATTCTAAATTTAAATATAAGCAAAGCGATAAAAAATATGCACAGGTTGATTTGTCCTTCGTATGATTTGAGTAAAGAGGAAACGGAGTTTATTATTGGTTATGAGTTGGAGTTTAGGG
>CAKVCJ010000259.1 GCA_934725655.1 uncultured Brachyspira sp. | reverse complement strand
GTATATCTTTTATTAATAATTGTGTGGCAATATATTCTGCCTTGTCAAAATCATTTTCATTGCAGGAGTATATTCCCTTTTTAAAAATATCTTCTACAAACATTTTTGAAAATGAAATTAAATTATAATCTATTTGTTTGTATTCTTCTTTTATCTCTTCAAGATTATTATAAAACTCTTTGTATTTTAATATGGCTGCTATTTTATGATAGCATAAATTATTGTCTTTACATATAGAGCAGATTGATTTTTCTATACTGCTGTTTTTTTCAAAATAAATTACAGCTTCTTTTAATTTTATTTCTAATATATTATCTTCTTTTATATTTATTTCTGAATTATTTTTAATAATGTCTAATGCATATTCAAAGTTTTTTTTGCTTGATATTTTTTTTAATTCATCTGCTGAAGTATTTATTATATAATTAAAATTATTTTTATTAAAGCTCTCTTCTTCTTCACTATTATAATCTATTTTAGAGAGATAATCTTTTATATAAAGAATTGATATTATTACATGCTTACAAATAGTTTTTGACGGGCAGGAACATACTGAGTTTTTTATTTCATCGTTTTTAAATATCACTTCTACATCTTCAAAAGAGATTTTTATATTATCATCATCTAATTTTATATTTATAATGTCTTTAATCTTTTCAAAATCTTTTAAAGCCCTGTTATATATACCTTTATTTGTAAGGGATATAAGAAATTCTTCTTTGCAATATCTTTCTAATTCTTTTAATTTTTGAAACAACTCATCATTCATATTGATTCTATAATATAATAAAATAAAAATTTTTAAATATATTATTTAAATTAAAACATATATAAATTATCCGATATATAAATTAATAGGAGTTATAATATATGAAATTTGAATTAAAAAAAGAAGAATTGAAAAAAATTAATACATCTATAAAAATAGAATTTCCGAAGTACACAACACAATTAATGAATTTAGCAAATCAAAATGCTCAAGGTACCCGTCCAAAAGTAGTGGGTACTTTATCTGAAATATTTCAAGAGTATATGAATAATAATGAAAATGTGAGCATAGATGGTTGGAAAAAATGGTATTTAAAAAACTATCCAAATGCAATAGATAATGCCTCAGAAAGAATAATGGAAAATATAAAAAAACTTCAAGAAGCCATTAAATTAATAAATAAAGAAATGCTGTATGAATGGGCAGAAGACCTAGTTATAAACAAACCTTTTAATGGATTATATATACAAAAAGCAATACTTCACAAATTAGCACAAATTAAAAAAGAAAATTACAGGCTAGCTACAAAAGAAGAAGAATCTCATGGTATAGATGGATATGTTGGAGATACTCCATATTCTATTAAACCAATTAGCTATAAAACAAATAGATTAAATGAAAAAATAGATGTAAAAATGATTTATTATAATAAAATCTCTGAAGATAGTTTTGATATAGAAATAGAAGATTAATTTATATTTAATAGATTTAAAAAACTTTTTTTATATATATAATCAGATTCTCTCTCCACATCAACATATCCGGTTTTTATTAAATGTCTGTTGATAAAAGTTTTATTTTTTAAATATATGTAGCAAAGCATATTATTATCATCATCATATTTAACAGAATCATATTTTAAAAATATTTTTCTTTTTTTTAATTTATCTTCTAAAAATTCTATAGCTTCTCTCTCAAATTTTTTAATAGGCTTAATACCAATGAGTTTAATTATAATATTGTTGTCAATTTCAATCTTGTTAGGGCTTATTATCTTTTTTACTTGAAAAAAATTTTCTTCTTCTATTTTTTTATTATCTATCTTTGAACCAAATTTCATCTTCTTTACATCTATTTTTTTATCCATTTTATGCGGGTCTTGAAATAAATAAGGCAAATCTTTTTCAAAATTTTCTGAATCATTATCAATATCAAATATGAATTTATTATTTAAATCACTTTGTTCTACATTCAATTTATTTTTTATAATAGGAATAAAATCCTTATTGATTTCATATCCTATAGAATTTCTTCCAAGATTTTTTGCAGCCAATAAAGTAGTGCCGCTTCCAGCAAAAGGATCAAATACAGTTTCATTAACAAAAGAAAACATCTTTATTAATCTCCTAGGAAGCTCTTCTGGAAACATGGCTATATGTTCATTTTGTTTAGCTCCTCCAAAAGTCCAATGCGAAGCAAAATATGTATTCCATTCTTCTTTACTTAATATAGATTCTTCTTTTTGCTGTTTTGTGGGTTTTGGAGCATTGCCTAACTTTTTAAATATTAAAATAAACTCATAATCTATTTTTAATATACCATTTCTAGGATAAGGAAAACTCCCCATTACAGACCCACCCCCAGAAGTGTTCATAGTAGTATTTTTCTGCCATATTATTGCTCCCATATAATCCATACCTAAAGTTTCGCAAAATCTTATAATTTCTGTCCTTATAGGTATAACTTTATATCGGCCATAATATACTGATCTAGCAAATTGATCGCCTATATTTATACACAATCTGCATCCATCAGACAAAACTCTATAGCACTCTTTCCAAACTAAATTTAAATTATTAATATATTCCTCATAACTATCATTAAATCCTATTTGATTCTCAGAACCATAATCTTTTAGCTGCCAATACGGCGGAGAAGTAATGATTAATTGCACAGACTTATCTTCTATTTTGCTTAAATGTCTGCTGTCTCCTAGTATTATTTTATGACTAATCATGAAATTATTTCCGTTTTTAAAAATTAAATATAATGTTTTATTATGTTATAGTTTAATGATAATGTCAATATATTGCTTTACAATATTTTTTTATTGAAATATTTCATTTATTAAAATATACTGATGTTTAACTTTTTTACTTAAATAATATTAAAAATTAAATTATTAATCTTATAATAATAAAACAATTAAAAGAATTTAACAAAATGGAGATAAATAAAAAATGGAATTACTAGCACCAGCAGGTAATAAAGAAAAATTGGAAGTGGCATATCATTATGGAGCAGATGCAGCTTATATAGGAGGTGCTTTATTTAATTTAAGACATCAAAGCAAAAATACAACCATAGAAGAACTTGCTCAATGTTCGGATATTGCTAAAAACCTAAATAAAAAAATATACCTTACATTAAATGCTTTCTTGCATGAATATGATAAAAATAATTTAAAAGACTATTTAAAAGAGATATCAAGTTTAAATATAGATGCATTTATAG
>CAKVCJ010000258.1 GCA_934725655.1 uncultured Brachyspira sp. | reverse complement strand
AACTATTACTATATTAAAAAAATCATAATGCTTTGATTACTAATATTTAAGTAACAATGTCTTTTTATTTAAGATAATTAAAAAAAAATATCTTTAAAGAACATTTTGCTATTATGGAAAAGTTTACCAATTAAATCGGTTTACTCAGCATAATAACATTATTACACAAAAAAGTCAATTATTAAATAATAATTTATTTATATTATTCAACAGTAACACTTTTAGCTAAATTCCTAGGCTTATCAACATCGCATCCCCTTATCACAGCAGTATAATAAGCCAATAATTGTAAAGCTACTATTGAAACTATAGGCATAAACATGTCTTCAACTTTAGGAAGATATAATATTTTTCTGTACGCATCTTTATCTATATCAACACCCTCCTTAGCAAAAAGAAGAACATTAGCACCTCTTGATATAACTTCTTTAGTATTGCTTATCATTTTACTTAGTATCTTTTCCTGTATAGCCAATGCTACAACAGGTGTATTATCAGTGATAAGAGATATAGCACCATGTTTAAGCTCTCCGCCTGCATATGCTTCACAGTGAATATAGCTAATCTCTTTCATTTTTAAAGCCCCTTCCATAACCTGATAATAGTCCAAATCTCTTCCTATAAAAAATATACTGCTTGCTTCTTTATAATCGATGCATAAATCTTTTATTGTCTCGCTCATATTAAGCACATCTTTTATAGAATCTATAGTGTTTATTAAATTTTTTATTAATATTTTTATATAATCATTATCTTTTATTTTTCTCTCTAATATTATCTTAAAAGTTATTAAATACATCATAGCCATCTGTACAGAATAAGCTTTTGTTGAAGCTACAGATATTTCAGGCCCAGCATAAGTATATATAACATAATCAGCATTTCTTGCAATAGAAGAGCCATTAACATTTACTATAGCCAAAGTTTTATATCCTTTTTCTTTAACTAAATTTAAAGCTGCTAAAGTGTCGGCAGTCTCGCCTGATTGTGATATAAATATTGAAAGAGTTTTTTCTGTAAGTATAGGGTTTTTATATCTAAACTCGGAAGCTATCTCGCATTCTACAGGTATTCTGCAATTATCCTCTATAAGTCTTTTTCCTATCATAGCAGCATGCATAGCAGTACCGCATCCTATTATGTAAACTCTATCAAAAAACTTCCAAAACTCTTTATCCGTAATACCGTCTCTTTCAAAATCTGGAACACCATGAACTATTCTAGGCTCTATAGTATCAAGAAGTGCCTTAGGCTGCTCATTGATTTCTTTGAGCATAAAATGTTCATATCCGCATTTTTCTGCCTGCTCCACAGTCCAATTAGCTTCAAGTATTTTGTAATCAGTTTCTTTTAGATTTTCATCATATATAGTTATTTTATTTTTCTCCAAAACGGCAATATTATTTTCTTCTATTAGTACATATTTATTTGTATATTTTAATATCGCCGGCACATCAGAAGCTAAAAAGTTTTCATTATCGCCTAAAGCTGCTATTAAAGGTGCTGACTTTCTTACAGCATATACTTTATTAACATCATCTTTAAATATAATGGCAAAAGCATAAGAGCCTTCTATTATGTTCACAGCATTCTTTATAGCATCTAAAGCATCTCCTTTATATAATGAATCTATTAAATTTGCTGCTGCCTCTGTGTCTGTTTCAGAAAGAAATTTGTATCCTTTAGCCAATAAATCTTTCTTTATATCTTTATAATTTTCTATAATGCCGTTATGAACAAGAGAAAGTCTTTCTGTAAAATGGGGATGAGCATTAATATCTGAAGGCGCTCCATGTGTCGCCCATCTGGTGTGCCCTATACCTATGTTTGAAGATATATTATCTTGAACAATATGCTTCAAATTCTCAAGTTTACCCTCTGCCTTAAAAGTAATGATTTCATTGTTTGAATCAACTACAGATATTCCAGCAGAATCATACCCTCTATACTCTAAAGATGAAAGTCCTTCCAAGAGTATATTAACTGCATTATCATTATTTCCTGCATATCCAACTATTCCGCACATATTAAAATCCTTAAAATTTTATTGAAATAAAAAATATATTTATAAAATTATGTTAAATTAAAATATAAAAAAGTCAATACTTATAAAAGTAATATTGTCGATAGTAATATATTTGTAGAAACTCTTCTATTTTATTTAATAAAAAATTATATAAAGATTTAATAATGGTATTTTTATTTATATATTTCTTTTAATTTTGTTTCATCATAAAAAGAAAGCCTATAGGAATATAATTTTATAGCTTTGTCTAAACTATTCAAATCAGGCTTCACATATAATGATACACTCGATAAGTCTGAATACCACCATATAGTGTATTCTTCAAAAGGTTTATTGTAGTATGAATAATATTTTATATCTGTGGAAGATGAATTGCCGTATTTGAATGTTATTTTTTCTTTTATATTTTCTATGTCAGTTGCTTCAGAAGGGTAGTAGAAATCATTGTCGTTGTAGCTGTATCCTATATGATTACACACTTCTATTCTGTAAAGATAGTCATTGTGAAAATACAGATAATATGCCAACTTATCATCAATATTTTTATATATGTTTAAAATAGTGTTTTCATTTAATTTAATTTCTTGATGAAAGTCAGCATAGAAGTCTGTATTATAATTTGTAATTTTATTATTAACTTCTTCTATATTCATTCCAAATTTAATGGTTTTATATCCGTCCAAATTAAAAAACTCTGGAAGTCCTTTTAATTGTGCAAATAGAAAGTTGCTAAAAATAAAAATAATTACAAAAATTTTATACATAATTTTTTATTTTTTATTATAAAAATTATTAATTATACTAAGTACTTCTTTAGGGTCATCAGTGTGATGCATAAGATTTAAATCTTCTTTGTCTATATACTTTTCGTTAATCATATCTTTTTCTATCCAATTCATAAGTCCAGTATAAAATTTCTTATCAACTACTATTATTGGTATTTTTGTTAATACTTTGGTTTGCACTAAAGTGAGTGTTTCAAACATTTCATCCATAGTACCAAAACCGCCAGGAAATACTACTAAAGCTTTAGCATATTTTACAAACATAACTTTTCTTGCAAAGAAATATCTAAACTTAATTTCTTCTTTTACATAAGGGTTTGTTTTCTGTTCAAAAGGCAATTTTATGCATAAACCAATAGAGTTTCCATTAGCATCAAAAGCTCCTCTGTTTCCTGCTTCCATTATTCCAGGTCCTCCG
>CAKVCJ010000257.1 GCA_934725655.1 uncultured Brachyspira sp. | reverse complement strand
TCGGTTCGTTTTCTTTTCTTTGTAAAACCGTAACTTTTTTTAAATTGTTATCGTAATTTTTTAATTTAGCCATATTAACTTAATCTATTTCTTGTAATATTTGTTAATATTATAAACAATAATACATATTCTGCAATAAATAAATTATTGTATGAAATGTAATTTTCTATAGCAAAACTCTTTATTATTTTAAAATACAATTTATGTGGGTAAACCAATATTTTCTATATTTCTAATATTTCAGATTCTTTTGTGCATTTTTTTATAATTTCTAATGTATAATTATCAAAAGGTTCAATTTTTAATTGAAAATTGTTCTTTACTTTATTTTTTAAAAGCAAATCAAAATAATGTTTGTTATTTTTCTTTTCAGTAGTTTCTTCAGAATTTGAATTATCATTTTCTTTAATTTTATCGTATAAATTAGTATCAGTGGCTTTAATATTATTATTTTCATATAAAAAATAAAAATAAATTTTTTCTATTTTGCAATACGCTGCAATAATCGACATTGCTCTTAAATAAGCTCCCAAAAATTTTTCAGATAATTCTTTTAAATCGTCTCCATTAATAGATTTTTTTAGTTCTAAAATATGCAATTCGTATATATCGTTATTTTTTGTGATGATAACAGCATCGGCGCATTTTTGAAGTTTTTTTAAATAATTAAATTTACAATTTCCTTCTATAGCATTTGTGCATGCAGATTCAGATTTTAGTTTTATTTCGCATTTCATAGTAGAATTTTCATCTTCTATTTCAATGATACCGTTTTTAATTTCAAAACCGTATAGACCATCTTGAAAAATTTTAAACTCTTTATAAAGTTTTTCAAAATCTTTCATAAAATAAAATCCTTAATAAATTAATTAGTTAGCTATTTCATTATATATATCATAATATTCGTTTGAGGCTTTATCAATGTAATTATGGAATGTAGATATATAAAAACCTGTTCTTTTATCGCCTTTAAGTTCTTTAATATCCGTAGAGTCGTTTTCGTCAGTATCAAATTGATATATTCTAATTTTTTCTATATCCAAAATATCGTTTTCAGTATAAGAATAGTTTTTTATTAAAGAATTTCTTTTTTCTTTATCTTCAATCCCGTTCAATTTAACCATATTATTAATATGTTCTAAAATAGTGTCGCTATGAGTTGATATTATAATATGTCTATTTATATTGACTAAATTAATAAGAATTCTTGCAATTTCTTTTTGAAGTTTAAGATGCAATGACATTTCAGGTTCTTCTATAAAAAATGTATTATATAATGTATCATATTTTAAAAATAAAAATAAAGGCGCTACTTCCGTTATAACTGCAGAACTTAAATACATAAGAAATTTTAAATCTTTATTATTACTTGGTTCATAATGTATAGAATCCGTTTCTTTATTAAAAATAATATCTCCTTTAAATAAGTTATTTTTAAATATATCTATTATTTTATTATATTCTTCTCGCTTATTTAGTTTATCTGGCAAATCAATTAAATTATTTATAAAGTCTATTACTGGTTTTTGTAAAATTGTAGTTTTTTTTATATTATTTTTACTAAAATACATATCTATAGACTTTTTAGCCAACTCTTTACGAGATAATAAAAAGCCAGTTCTTGATGTTGGCAAAAACACGCCTCTATTTATATAATCTCCTTTAGTATATTCGATACATTTTTCAAATATTATTCTTAAAATTCCTTTATAAAAATTTAAATTATTATTTTGTAATCGTGTATAAAATTCGCCTTTTATATATTTATTTGTATAAGAAAATCCATTTTTATTTATAATTTGTATTTTTAAATCGCTCATATTTATATCAAATTGTATATTATCTAAATTTATTTCATTATTTGAATTAAAAATATAATTTATTATTTCTTTTTTATTTCTATTTAGTAATAGATTAAGTAATTCATTAAATAATTTTAATTCTTCTATAGTTAAAAATATTTCATTGTCATTATTTTTATTAGCTTTAATATTTTCTTCTATTATTTGTTCTATCTTTTTATAAATGTCGCAATTTAAAATAAAATCTTCTTTTTCAAATAAAATTTCTTCTATTTCATCATAATATTTTATTAAACCGTAAATAAGAGTCATTAAATAACTTTTACCGCTATTATTATCTCCTATAAATAAAAGAAATGGGGAAAATTCTATTTCCGCTTTTTTAATCTTACCAAAATTTTTTAATATAAGTTTTGTATATTGCATTTTATATTCCAAAATTAGTTATATTAAGTTAATTGCTATATTATAATGAAATATTTTATATTTGTCAATTTATAATTCTTCTTTATTATAGTAAGTATATTCTTGTTGCAAATCGTTTATAGTCATTATTAGGATATTATTATCGTCTCTAATTATTAAATCGTTATTGTAAACTTCGTTGAATAGATTTGTTATATTATCTTTTATCAGATTTATATTTATATTATTTGATTGTAAATCGTCATATTTTATAAAATTTAATCCAATATTTCTGAATCTAATAATAAGTTGAATTCTTTCAATATTATTATTGATGCCCAATGTTTCGGCAAATCCATAACTTTCAAGATTTGAATCTGTAATAGTATAGCTTGACATAACCTTTCCCAATTTAATCGTTTATTATATTATTATAATAAATACAAGATTATTAAATATAAAATAATTTAATCATAAATGCAAACTAAATTTTTTCCCATCTGGTCACAAGTTGCGGACTTCTTCTATAGTTAAACCTGTGGCTTTGCTTATAGAGGCATCATCCATGTTCATTTGTTTTAAATTTTTTGCTATATCATAGTCTCGCTTTTTTAATTCTATATTCATCATATCCTTGTAAAAATATTCATTCCATTCCTTCTTTCTATAAGCGTTTATCAGCGGGTCGCTATCAATAAAACTTTGACATCTCTTCTCAACTTCTTCAAAAATATTATTCTCTTTTATTAAATTTGACATATTCTCCCCCTTGAAAAATTTTATCCAACTTGATAATTTTTCTTTATTGTTATTTAAATTAAATTTCGGTAATTCGATATAATGCAACATACAATGGTCGGTTAATATTTTATTATGCTTGATTTCTTTTAATAAATAACAAGAATGAAAATCGTCTATATCATTAAACAGCGTGAAGTCCAAAACATTAATACTAATCACAGGCGAAAGTTTTGTATAATTTTCGGATTTGTTTAAAAGTGAGCTATAACTATTTGCCCAATAATAA
>CAKVCJ010000256.1 GCA_934725655.1 uncultured Brachyspira sp. | reverse complement strand
TTATAACCAACACCCAAACCTTGTAAACCATCTTTCATTTGTAAATAAGGTATATCAAAATTAACATATAATGATAAACTAATAAATATTATATTTATGCCTGTATATAATCTTACATAAGGTATAAAAACATTATTATATCTGCTTGAAAAAGCTCCGCCGCTTAATGCTGTTTTAGTATTACCCTCTATATATTTTCCTAAGAATGGGAATTTTACTCCGCCCCCTATACCTAATTGAAATAATAAAGGCCTCCACTCCAAACTAAGTCCTGTCATAACACTATCAAATTCATGAGTAACATCGGCAGAACTTGCAAACTTAAAAGTATCTCTATACCAACCCACATCTGCACCTAATGATATATTATGAGTACCATCTCCTATATTAAAATTAATTCTAGGATTAAATATTACTCCAACCTCAAAAGCAGATTTTGGACTAAAAAAAGAAGCCGCTTCAGTATTATCTGAATAAAAACTAGGAATACTTCCTCCAAGCGGTATATACATGCCTATCCCTAATGAATGTGAGTAGACTAAGGACGATGAAATAATCATTAATACTAAAACTATAGTTTTTTTCATTTTTTAATCTCCTATTATTTAATAAATATTATTAAATACTTTATACTTTTTATAGTAATATATTAATTTTATTTAAAAAATCAATATGAAAAGAAATTTTACAATACTAATTATAGCAATAAAAAAGCTAAATTAATTATTAAAAAAATAGGGAAGAAAAATTCGATATAAAACCTATTATTGTTGTTGTGTTTAGTATTGTGATAGGATTGATGTTATTATAATTACAGGATTAAGTCTTATTTTATTTGCTATTATAATTATTTATATAAAATTATAAAAATTAAAAATAGCGATTATTTAACGCACGCTAAACAATCGCTTGTATATTGTAGAAATTATATTTTTAGTTTTATTATATTAAAAATCTGGTTAAGAATCTATTATAAATAAGGTTTAAGAAAAAATAAATAAGGTTAAACCTTATTTATCACCTAATTCAATCAAAAAAGAACATATTTTAGTAATTCCTACATAATTACATTTAAGCTGGTAAATACAGAGATGTATTTTAATAAAAAATTATTAGGAGAAAATATGTTAGTCAAAAATCTCAAAAAAGAATTAAGCAAATTCAGTGATGACACCCAAATCTTTATTCGTGTCAAGGATGAAAATGACACTATTATTTTAGCAGATTTTTCTAAAATAATATCAAGTAATGTATTAGGGTTTGGGTTTATAGTCCCTGTATCTAAAATAAATAAGGAGAATAGTAAAAATGGAAAATAAACAATATTTTGTATTGTCAAACAAAAACCATTTTGAGGAGTGAATAATGAGCTATTTAACAAAAACATATTATGATAAAGAACTCAAAACATTTATTACTGAAGAGTATACAGATTGGGGTATGAAAAAATATGACAACGATGGTAATTTAATTGCTTATGAGAAAATAGCTGATGATGATGTTATCAATGATAACATCAATGAAGAGATAGATGAACCTGATGAGTTTTTCTATAGGCTTTATCCATGGGAGAGGAGAAAGTTAGAAGAAGAATAATAAAAAATTATGGGGGGAGACAATGAGCTTATTAAAAGATATTTTCGGAAGAAAAAAACAAATAAAGTGTGCTGTATGCGGTGAGGCGATACAAAATGACTTTAAAACAAAATATTTAAAATTAAATGGATGTTTTGGTTTATATATGCTTCACTATGAATGCGATAAAAAAGTAAAAAAAATGGAGGCTGAATTATGATAACAGGATATAAAGCATTTTATCAAGACAAAAAGGGATTATATTGTCAGCCTTGTACTAATGGTAAAAAATACAGATATAAAGAAGGTGAAATTTGTGAAATAAAGGGGGAATTAAAGATTTGTAAAAATGGAATACATTTTTGCGAAAACTTAAAAGATGTATTTGATTATTATCCGTTAGTACAATGGGTAAAAGTTTATAAAGTAGAAATATTAGGAGATGTTATTAAAGAATATAATAAGTCTTGTACTAATAAATTAAAAATATTAGAAGAAGTTACATTTGAAGAGATTGTAAATCGTTCTGATGGTGTAAATCGTTCTGATGGTGTAAATAATTCTAATGGTGTAAATAATTCTAATGGTGTAAATTGTTCTGATGGTGTAAATAATTCTAATGGTGTAAATTGTTCTGATGGTGTAAATAATTCTGATGGTGTAAATTGTTCTGATGGTGTAAATAATTCTAATGGTGTAAATTATTCTTTTGGTGTATTAAATTGTAAAGGTGTTTCTAATGCTTTGTTTTTGACAGATAAAAAAGAAACTTATTCTATATTCGGTACAGAAGTATCAAAAATAAGATATAAAGAAGTTAAAACAGAATTCTATAATTTGTTAAAAGGTTGGAGACCAACTTTTAACAATCTTAAAAGTCTTTATTTAAAATTCGGCAGTGAGTGGAAGTTAACACCGATTCAAAATGCTGAAGAAATACAAAAAGAAGAAGCTTGGAAAGATATGCCGATTGCGGCAATTAAATATGTGATGTCTTTAGAAGAATTTGATAAAGATATGTTTTTTAAGATAACAAGTATAGATACAGATTTTATAAAGGAAGATAACAATGAATGAGCCTTACGAGAGATTATATAAACATATGAAGTGTGCTTATAGCTCTTGCTTTTACTGTAATAAATATAAAGAAGAGTTAAAGCATATAGATAGTGAGACATTTTTTAAACTTAAAGAATATATAAAAGGAGAATAAAAATGAGTAATTTTGAAATGACAGGCAAAACAACAAGCGATTTTGAACAGCCTCAAACTGGTATGGTGCCAGCTGTTTGTATCAATGTTGTAGACGGCAAATATGTAAAAACTACATATATGGGACAAGATAAAGGCTATCAAAGAAAAATATTTATTCTTTGGGAGATAGCACAAAGAATAAAAGAAGGGCAATTTGCAGGTCAGCATATGGTTATAGCTAAAGAATATACATTTGCTGTAGGAGAAAAAGCTAATTTAAGAATAGATTTAGAAAGCTGGAGAGGCAAAAAATTTGAAGAGAGAAAAAACGCTGACGGCACAGTCAGTCTTCTAACAGAAAAAAAGGATAATGAAAAAATAGTTAAAGTGCCTTTTGCTGTAGATATGTTAATAGGTGCTAATTGTATTTTATATTTAGAAGATGTAGGAAAGAGCAAACCTTTTAT
>CAKVCJ010000255.1 GCA_934725655.1 uncultured Brachyspira sp. | reverse complement strand
CATACGAAAACATTTATTTTGATGAATGCAAATCAATGCTTTATTATGATGATAAAACAAGCAATTTAATTCATAAAATGAAGTTTAGCCATAGATATTTAATATGCAAAGATTTTGCTGCAATGCTTTCTTTTTATTATAAAGATTATATTAATAAATTTGATGCTGTTTCATTCGTGCCTCTTGGAAAAAACAGACTGCTTGAAAGAGGCTATAATCAAAGCGAACTTATAGCAAGACAAATTTCTAAAATAATAAATATACCATTAATAGAAAATATTATAATTAGAAAAAAAGAGAGTAAGCCTCTTAGTATGATAAAAAGAAAAGAGTTAAGAGAGAAAGCTATAAAAAACGCTTTTCAAATAAACAAAAAATATAAGTTTGATGACAATAAAAAAATAAATATCTTGATAATAGACGATGTATTTACAACAGGCTCAACTTTAAATGAGATGTCATTAGAATTAAGAAAATTGGCGTTTATAGGAAGAATCGGCGTACTTACGGTAGCGTCAGCGAGATAAAAAATTAGTTTTTATGTTTTATTATTTTCGGGGACTAGTCCCACTGCGAAGCGTACCCGTAGGGTACACACCCCCAGTTCTTTTGTTGGTATAAAAGAAGCTTATATCCTTCGGATACGCTTCGCGAAGAACTGAATTTTTTAGCTAAAATTTAGGTTTTATCCTATTATTTAATACATATTCCTAAATAATTGGCTATATTATGTGCGTTTTTTGCAACTTTTTGACGAAGTCCGCACCGCGACCGAAGGAAGTGTCTGTGGGTGCGAGCTGCGGGAAAAAGAACAACAAAAAAATTAATAAAAATAATTGTTTCAATATATACTAAAAATTTTTAGCTCTTTTATTTTAATTATTTGCAGGGCTTTGCCCCGCACCCCAGTTCTTTTATTGGTATAAAAGAACCAAAAGAACTGCATTTTTTTAGCTTAAAATATAGGGATTATCTTACACTTTATATATATTCCAAACATACAAAGCTATAGCATTTGCACTTTCGCGAAGCGTGCCCGAAGGGCGAAAACTTTTTGCGGCGGGAAAAAGTTGAATAAAATAAAAACTTATATAATTAAACATAAAAGTTTTAAATCAATTTATATAAACAAGTTTTGAGTCCAATAAAAAACTAAATGTTCATTTCTTTCTTTAAATAATTAGCCTTAATAACAAAGTCTTCATTCTCTCTAAAAAACTCTTCTCTATCCATCTTTAATAATTCACGCATCTCATCTTTTGCCTTACGCATAATTTCAGCATCTTTTACAATATTGCCAAGCTTAAAATCTGCTATACCGCTTTGCTTATCCCCCAAAAACTCTCCAGCACCTCGAAGCTCTAAATCTTTTTCAGCTATCTTAAACCCATCAGTAGTTTCGCATATTATATTAACTCTCTCTTTTATTATATCATTAAGCTCGCTATGAAGTATTAAGTAACAATAGCCAAGCTTATCGCCACGGCCAACTCTTCCTCTAAGCTGATGAAGCTGCGATAATCCAAAACGCTCAGCCCCTTCTATTAATATTGTCGTGGCGTTGGGGTTGTCTATACCTACCTCGATTACAGTTGTTGAAAAAAGCACCTTTATCTCACCATTTGAAAACCTATTCATAATATATTCTTTCTCTTCATCTTTCATCTTGCCATGTATTATTTCTATGTTGATGTTTTCAAAATAGGTTTGTTTAGCCCTATCAAACTCGCTTGATAAAGTGATTATACTGCTGTCATCATTCTCTATAAAAGGAAAAACCACATACCCCTGTTCTCCTTTTGATATTCTGCTTTTTAAAAACTTATAACAATGGTCTCTTTCATATAACTCTTTATATTTGGTAAGCACTCCCTTTCTTCCTTTCGGCATGCTCTTAATAATAGATAAATCTAACTCCCCAAACAAAGTTAAAGCTAAAGACTGAGGTATTGGTGTTGCTGTCATTAATAGATAATCAACATTATTTCCTTTTGACAATAATTTATTTCTCTGATTAACTCCAAATCTCTGCTGTTCATCTACTATAGCATAAGAAAGATTTTTAAATACAACTTCGTCATATAGTATAGAGTGAGTTCCTACTAATATATGAGTTTTGCCTTCTCTAAGTCTTTTTAATGTATATGCCCTTTCATTTTGACTAACAGATGAAGTAAGTATATCAATTTTAATAACATCTTCTAAATTAGCATTTTTTATTATTTTTTTAAAAGTATAATAATGCTGAAGTGCTAATATCTCTGTGGGAGCTAAAAAAGCTGTTTGAAAATTAGATTCTGTTGGTATTAATGCTGTTAGAAAAGCCACGATAGTTTTTCCAGCCCCAACATCTCCCTGAAGAAGTCTAAATAATTGCCTATTAGAAAACATATCTTTTTTTATTTCTTCTATAGCATTATTTTGGCCGTCTGTAAGGCTAAATCCTAAACTTAATTTTACTCTATCTAATAAATTACTGCCATTATATCTCTCTTCTTTTATTAATATATTTGGCCTTCTCTCGCTTAAATGTATATACTGAAAAGTTAAAAACTCTTCAAACACTAAACTCTCTCTCGCCTCATCTAATGCCTCAAAAGACGTAGGAAAATGCATCTCCATTATAGAGCTTACAAAACTTTTTAATCTGTACTTTTTTTTAATCACTTTCGGTATATCATATTGCATATTCTTTTCAAATCTTTCTAATTCGCTAACAATTAAAGTTCTTAATTTTTTTTGAGAAAGCCCTTCTGTAAGCGGATATATAGGCACTATTTTTCCATAAGACAAAGAATTGGAAGAAGGCTTTTCAAACTCCACAAACCTGCATTGCACCTTTCCTCTCATATTGCGGATAAACTTTCCAGTGAGATACAATTTTGCTCCCTTAGTTGCTCCAGCAGGAATGCGTCCTCCGTATATTGGAACTTCGCATAATGTGATGCCGTCTGTTACTATAATCAAAGGCTTCTTTCTAAACTGAAAGGTAAAACTTCCCACATCTATTACTTCAACATACACCACGCAGTTTTTATCCGGATTTTTTAATGCTTCATTTATCTTTAATGTATTTCTTCTGTCTTCATAGGCTCTTGGGAAAAATGTTATTAAATCATAAAGTGTGAATATATTTTTTTTAGCAAGTGTTTCTGCGTATTTTGGTCCTACGCCTTTTACATATTTTATATCTGTAGTGAAAATCTCTTTATTGTAGTCTTTCATATAACAACCATTTTATATTAATATATATTAT
>CAKVCJ010000254.1 GCA_934725655.1 uncultured Brachyspira sp. | reverse complement strand
GTTTATGAATGAATACATAGTTTCTATAGGCGGCTCTAATATAGATATACAAGGCTTCTCTAAAGAAAATATTTTATTAAGAGAATCGAACCCTGCAAAAATCAATATATGTGCAGGAGGCGTTGAAAGAAACATTGTTCATAATCTATCAAACTTAGGGCTTCATAATATCAAGTTCATCACATCAATAGGAAATGATATATTCGGGGATATTCTTTTAAATAATATAAAATCGCTCAATATAGATACTTCATACATCATAAAAAAAGGCTCTTCCACCGCGTATATGGCTATTATGAATAATGATAAAGATATGTATTTAGCCGTTTCTGATATGGACGATTTAGACAAAAACATCACAATAGAATATTTAGAGTCTATAAAAAACATAATAAAAAATGCAAAACTCATCACAATAGATGCTGTAATGAAAAGAGAGATTTTTGAATATTTAATAAAAAACTTTCCAGACAAAAAATTATTATGCGATGCTGTATCTGTAAAAAAAGCAGAAAATATAAAAGGATTAGAAAAACATATATATGCATTGAAGCTCAATTCAAACGAGGCTTCATTTCTTTTAGATAAAAATATCAGCACTATAGAAGACGGCTTGGAGGCGGCGGGTAGATTTATAGATATTGGAGTATCAGAAATATACATCACGTTTGCAGAAAAAGGAATATGCTACGCCTCATACAAAACAAAGCCCGCACATCTAAAAGCACCCAAAGTAAATATATTAAATGCTTCTGGGGCAGGAGATGCATTTATGGCTGGTATAATTTATTCTATATACAACAATTTTGATTTGGACTATAAAGTAAAGTTTGCTGCAATTATGTCTATGCTCGCATTAGAAAGCGAAGAGACTATTAACAACAATATAAGCCTAAAAAATGTTGAGCAAAGACTAAACATAATATTTAATTAATCAGAATTTATTCTTTTGATATTTGCTTTAAGAAATATGTTATAAATATAAACAGCCCCATTATAGATACATAATCCATAAAGAAAAATATTACAGGCTCTTCATAATCAAAAAAAGCAAAATCCGCAAGCAAAAACATTTTATTGTATAATCCTCTTTTAATAAATGAAATGACCCCGTATACAGAAATAAATAAAGCTATTATTATAGATATTTGTTTTTTAATAAAGTTTTTATTTATAAACATACTCCAATGCATTACCAAATGTGCCGACATAAATATAAAAGCCCAAGAATTTGAAATCATATGCAGCCGTCTTGTAAACATTCCGCTGTTATGAATATTAAGAAAACCTAACACCCTTTGAGAGAATAGTATTCCGCTAATCATAAGTCCCGCCATACATAAAAAAAGCATAGTATTAATAAAAGTGTTTAATATTCTGTTAAAATTATATTTGCCTTTATAAATATTTTTATACCAATTAAAATTGAGTATATGATGAAGTATAAAAAATATAAAAAGCAAGAAACCCAAATATTCATGCACGGCATCGCCTGTAAAATGATATGCCATTAAAACAAAAAATAGCAGCGTCATTATTATGTCTACTGTAATTTTAATTATTCTTTTCATCAAAGCTTCTCCTTACGAGTTTGATATTTTATAGTTTAATTATTTGTGGTGGCTTTGCCCCCTGCGAAGCGTGCCCGAAGGGTACACACCCCCACTTCTTTTGCGACCGAAGGAAGTGCCCGTGGTATTGCCACAAAGAAGCAAAAAGGCTGCATTTTTTACTTAAACTTAGGTTTTAGGCTATATTTAATAAATATTCCTAATATATAAAATCAAAACATTTGTACTTTTTGCAACTTTTTGCTACGGGAAAAAGTTGAAGAAAATAAAAATATAGCATTTTACTTTTACAAAAACATCCTATCAACTTTAATAGCCAAGTTTCTTTAGCCAATCCAAAACTTTATTCTTTGAGTTCTTTACTTCCGGTCTATATACTCCTATAGCCTCTAACACTTCGCAGTTTGCTGGAAGTATGTTTTTTAAATCTCTTATTGTTCTTGAAAGTCCTCCTGTGCCATGTGTGCAAAATGGTATTATAGTTTTTCCTGATAAATCATAGCTTTCAACAAATGTAAAAATTGCCATTGGGCATGTATACCACCAATTTGGAAAGCCTAAAAATATAACATCATAATCATCAATATTATTTACTCTCCCTACTAATGCTGGTCTTTCATTATTATCCCTTTCTTTTCTTGCCTTGTTCAAACATTCATCATAATCGCTTGAATATTTGCTTTGTGTCTTTATGCTAAATAAATCCCCTCCTGTCTCTTCTGCTATCCAATTAGCAATTAACTCAGCGTTACCAGGAGACAACACGCTTGCAGAAGTTTCAGCGTCTACATCAATAGAATCAGGGTTTTCTACTATTGTGTTGTCTGCCCATGTGAAATATGCTATTAATATTTTGTTTTGAGTGTTGCTAATATTTAGAGCATTGATGTTTTGTAAAGTTTCTGAACTTTCGATATTAGAAACTATATAATCTTTTTTTTGAATATCATTATTACTGCAAGATAACATAATTATTGATAAAAGCATAAATATTATTTTAAATACTCTCATTAATGCACTCCTTAATAACTTTTTAGTTTACAACTTCAAAAACTTTATTTACCCTCTGACAATTCTCCATACCACCAAGATGCTGTTACGCCTCCGTCCATAAGAAAATCGCTTCCAGAAATAAATGAGCCCCTCTCTGTCATCAATAGCTCAGCAACATTAGCAACATCGTCCGGAGTGCCTGCCCTTTTTGAAGGACAAAGCTCAAGCATTCTTTTATACATTTCTCCCCTCGGGCCGTTTAATTCGTCGTTCGCTAATGGTGTTATTATTATGCCAGGGCTTATTGAGTTTAATCTTGCCCCTCTCTTGCCCCAATTGCCGGACTCATACATCACTCTAAGACAGCTGCATCTCTTTGATAACTGATAGGCTTTTAATGTGTCTGAAGCTTTTTCAAGTATCGGCAAAGATAACAATTCTTCTGTTGGAGTGGCAGCAAGTATTTTATTTTCTTCATCTGTGAGAGAGCCCAAACGATAAGCAGACTGTGAAGATATTATTACTCCGCTTCCTCCCTCTTCTATCACCTTGCCGAACTCTTCAAGTAAAACTGCTGTTCCATATAAATCAACTTTTAAAATATCTTTAATAGACGCCTGAGATGGTGAAACTCCTGCAGCATTAACAAAATATTTTATCTTTCCTAAACCCTTTGAGAAATCTATAAGTTTTAAAATTGATTCTCTTG
>CAKVCJ010000253.1 GCA_934725655.1 uncultured Brachyspira sp. | reverse complement strand
TTATGATACGCCTATGATATACTTTAAGAAATTAAGGAATTCCTAACTGCAATATGTTTGGAACCTGTGCAATAAATGTTATGCCAATATTATTTTTATAGAACTATATGAAAATAAAAATATAGATAATAAAAATAGTTATATATTTACACTGTTTTTATTAAATTTTGATTTTATAAAATATTATGCTATTAACTAAAAAGGGGCTTTTATTAATGATAGCCCCTTTTATTTATATTATTTAATTTCTTTTAAAGTACCTTTTAATGTAAGAATGTTGTTTTCAAAAGAGCCCTGCAAATCTCCCTGCCAATAGCCTATTCCATCTTTTGCTTTATCTGTAACCATTTCTATATCGGCAAAATCAATATCATTAGAAATTTGCATCTTACTCATTTTATTATTTTCCAAACCATAACCAATTTTAAATATTCCGTTAGTATCTGATTTTAATTCGTAAGCCCAAGGATAAACAGTAGGGCCTCCTGCATGTGCATATCTAATAGTAATAACACCAGTTTCATCTTTTGTAATACCTGTTCCTGTAACTTTTGGGCCATTAGTGCCGTCTAAAGTTTTTTGTGATATTCCAGTTCCTGTCATACCGTCAAAATTGTAAGTTTTTAGAGGGGCAACTCCATATAACACAAAAAATCCTAATCCTCTTTCAATTTTGTTATTAGCAAATTGTTTATTTTCGTATCTATATGAATCCCAAGATTTTGTAGCTCCTGTAGGTGTTGAGGCTCCTGTAACTGCATCCACTTTAGCATCTATATCTCCATAGCTGCCTGTAACTTTTAAATATGAGTTTTGCATTATAGTATTGTCATCATTAGCTTTTTCACCAAATATAGCTTGAAAGTCTATAGTGAGTGTTGCAGGCTCTGTTGTGCTTTGCTTATTTGTTTCTGTATTGCCGCTGCATGAAATAATAAAAATAGAGAATGCTAAAATTATTAAATGTTTCATAAATATTATCCTTTTATGTATTTTTGATTATTATATATCATAAACAAAAAAAATAAAATGTTTTGAAATTTTAATAAAAAAAGAGAGAAGCTAAAAACCTCTCTCTTTTTTAAGTTTTGATTTCTATTTTCTATTAATCTAATTTATCTCCTACAATTTTGCCGCTATTATCTACATAAACTTCTCTATTATTTCCTAATTTTAATTTATAGCTGTTGTATTCTTTGCTGATTGATAAAACAGGAACTTGAGGATATTTAGTTTCTACTGCTTTCATTATATTTGCTGGTATAAATTTTGTAGGTAATGGCATTTCTGCAGATACCTCAGTCCAATCTCCATTTTTATTAAAGTCTATTTCAACTCCGCTAGCTAATTCCACTTTAAAGCTGTTTCTGTCCTGCTCAGCATAAACTATTTGGTCGCTTGGGAAATTAACTGATACAAAATCTTGTGCTTTTTTTGGAAGCTGATTAGCCTGTATAGGCATGTCTGCTGCAAACACTGTAGCTATAGATAGCATCATAATAGAAGCGATTAGAATAATTTGTTTTACTTGTTTTTTCATTTTGCTCTCCTTAACGGTTTTATTTAAGTATGATATTAGTATAGTATATTATTATTTTTTTGTCAAGTTTTTTTACAGTTTTTTGTAAAAAAGTAAAATATTTTTACATAAAAAATGTATAATTCTTTTATAATTCTTATTCTTTCAAATAAAATATAGTATTTTATATAATTATAGTTTATAAACAATAATAATTTATTTGACATTTTTTTAGCGGGTATATAATAAGCTATCTCATTATAACAATACTTATTATAAGGATGCTCACATTGGAGAATCGGCACTATTTACTAATGAAAGCTAATTCTATGTTTGCAAAACAAGTAATGCTTGAAGCAAATAAAATAGGTCTTACATCTGGCCAGCCAAAAGTACTATACTTTTTGTCTAAATTCAAAGAAGCAGACCAGAAAACTATAGCAAATTATTTGGAAATAGAGCAGACAACTGTAGGAAGCATATTATTGGGAATGGAAAATGCTGGGCTTATTGTGAGAAAGCAGCATGATGGTAATAGACGCTCTCTTTATGTTTCTCTAACAGAAAAGGGTATAGAAGCTTCAAATTATATGGATAAAGTTTTTGAAGATATAGAAAGTATTGCTGTTAATGAAATATCAAAAGAAGATGAAGAAAAATTAAAAGAACTGTTAATGAAAATGTGTCAGTCGCTTAAGGGAGTTTAATTATGAAGAGAGAAATTTTTAAAAATCATTTTATTGAAAGATGTATAATATTATTAATAGGGCTTGCTATTATGGCTTTTGGTATAGCTTTTTCTATTAAGGCAGCACTTGGTACTTCTCCTATTTCGAGTGTACCGTATGTAGCAAGTACAATATCAGGTTTGTCAGTAGGAGCAACAACTATTATTATCAATCTTGTCTTTATATTGATACAAATATTACTTTTAAGAAAAAAATATGATTTATTTCAGCTATTTCAAATACCAGCACTTATTTTATTTGGAGTTATGATTGATTTTTCTGCTTATATAATAAAAGATATAACATATACAAATTATATTCAGCAATGGGGTTTATGTATATTAGGAATAATATTAGTTGGTTTTGGAGTAAGTATAGAGGTGATGGCAAAATTAGTTACTACACCAGGAGAGGGAGTTGTTTTGGCTATTTGTAAAATATTTTCTCTTAAATTTGGCAATACAAAAATGGCATTTGATATATTTTTAGTGACTATATCAATTGTTACAGTATTATTATTTTTAGGACATTTGGAAGGAGTGAGAGAGGGTACTGTGGCAGGAGCTGTATTTGTGGGGTTATTAGCTAAGCAATTTAGTAAGCCTTTAAAAGCCTTAGAGGAGAAATATTTGTTATCGTAAAATATTTTAATATAATCCAATTTATCCTAATCAATTATTTTTTATATAAAAAAGGGACTTTATTAATAAAGCCCCTTTAATTTTACAATAATAATTATTATTTTACCAAACTAGAGAAGTCAAGCATATTCTTGAAAATTTTATCAACCGAAGAAAGCAAAGCTATACGATTATTTTTGATTTTCTCATCATCTACATTTACCATAATATCTTTAAAGAACTTGTCTAATGGTTCATAAAGACTTGCCAATAAAGCAAATGTTTTTTCGTATTCTCTGTTTTCCATAAGCTTATTAACTTCATTTAATTTTTCTTTATAAGTATTGTATAAAGATTTCTCTGCTTCCTCTTTTAATAATGATTCATCTAAATTAACTTCTTTAGCAGATTTAATCAT
>CAKVCJ010000252.1 GCA_934725655.1 uncultured Brachyspira sp. | reverse complement strand
TAATCTTTGGAGCAGTAGCCTCAGAATAAGCATATAAAAGTTTAGCACCATGTCTAATAACTCCATTATGCTCCTGCCCAACACCTGGCAAATATCCTGCAGTATCAACCAATGTAACTAATGGAATATTAAAACTATCACAGAAACGAATGAAACGAGCAGCCTTATCTGCAGCATTAATATCAAGTACGCCTGCCATAGAATTAGGCTGATTAGCTATTATACCAACAGACTTTCCGTCAAGACGTGCAAAACATATCACTATATTAGTGGCAAATAAAGGCTGAAGCTCAAAGAACTCTCCATTATCAACTACCCTTTTTATAATCTCTTTTATGTCATAAGGTTTATTAGGGCTGTCTGGAAGTATGTTTGATAATTCTTCATCATTTCTATTAGGATCATCATTAGTATTTTCTAAAGGCACATCTTCCAAATTATTTTGAGGTATATAAGAAAGCAATTTTTTAACACCTTCTAAAGTAGATATCTCATCAGGAAACATTAAAGAAGCAACACCCGAAGTTTTGCTATGAACAAAAGCTCCGCCTAATTCTTCTGCAGAAACCTGCTCTCCTGTTACAGCCTTTACAACCTGAGGCCCAGTAATAAACATATTAGCAGTTTTATCAGTCATAAGTATAAAATCCATCAAAGCAGGAGAATAAACAGCTCCCCCCGCACAAGGCCCCATTATTACACATATTTGCGGTATAACTCCAGAAGCCTGTACATTTCTATAGAAAATATCTCCATAACCTCTTAATGAATCAATACCCTCTTGTATTCTTGCTCCGCCTGAATCATTAATACCAATACAAGGGCAGCCTAATTTTATAGCCATATCCTGTACTTTACAAATTTTAGCAGCATGCATTTGTCCTAATGAACCGCCTATCACAGTAAAATCTTGAGCATATACGCATACTTGTCTTCCATTAATCTTACCGTATCCTGTAACTACACCTTCGCCTGCTACTTTATTTTTTTCCATACCAAAATCACTGCATCTATGCTCTATAAAAGCATCTATCTCGCAAAAACTGCCTTCGTCTAAAAGATGCAATATACGTTCTCTCGCTGTTAATTTACCTTTAGCATGACGCTCTTCTATTTTATCCTTACCGCCAGCTTCCTCTATTTTTTCTTTTCTTTTCTTAAGTTCATTTATTTTTTCTTGCATATTTGAAACCTTTTATTTGTATTTATATAATTATGTTTTTTTATTAAAAGTTAATTCTGCTAAATTAAAACATATAACTAATTAACATTTATTGCAATCCTATTTTATCATTTTTGTATATTTTAACAAATTAGTCGAAAGTTTAATTTTTAATGATGTCAAAAAATATACCGAATATAATTAAAATCATAAAAATTAAGGAATCAAAATGAAAAAAATTATTATTACTGCCATTTTATTAACGACTATAGTAAGCGGAAGTTTAATGGCTAAGACTGGTTTTGAAGTGAATGTTCTTCTTCCTTTTGGGTTTAGTTTGGGTACTTATACAGGTACTGATGCTTCCAAATATACTAAAGCTGATGCTGGCTTTGAATTTGGAATACATGTTATACCTGGATATTATTTTGGAATCAGTAATATAGCTTTAGGAATTGGATTTGATATTGGTTATCAGAAAGATGTATTTGCTTTTGGATTAAAATCTCAAAGCGGAAGATATGGTGTTTCTTTCGACAGTTTTAATTTGGGATTATTACCAAGAATTGATATTGGATTTGTATCTTTAGGCGTTGGGGGAGGATTTAAATTCCCTATAGCAGGGCTTATGTATCAAAGAGATGGTGCTGACGGAATAGGGCAGGCTAGTATGTATGATACAAAAAACATTTATAAAGAGTTTAATAAGCCTTTTATACCTTATGTAAAAATTATGCTTGATTTCATACTACCGCTTAATTTAACTGCTGGTATTTACGTTGCCTATGATATACCTTTTATGGAGAGCAAAAGCCATAATTTTAAACTTTCTAGTGTAGATTTGGGAGCACAATTAGGTGTGAGATTCTAAAAAACAGTTAAAAAATTAAAAGAGCTTGTAGAAAATATCTATAAGCTCTTTTTTTTTATATTATAAAGAATTTTCGTCAACCTCTGTTGCCTGTAAACGGCTCTTTAATTTGTCTATAACATTGCCTTCTACTGCCTTTTGGAATTGTATAGCTACATCTTTATTTTTTGTAAACTTTGGTATCGCACTTGCTATTAAGGCCGATATTCTTTTATCAGATTGAACCATATCATAAATATGCTCTGGAATAGCTACTATTAATGTGGCTCCTTTGCTTTCTATTGGGTTTCCTTGCGATAACAAAGAATATATTGTTGGGCTTTCCGTTTCAACATATGAAAGAATTTTATTGTAGAATATATGTCTTTTGTCATTCGGGCTAAGAGGCACATCATATGCTGGTTTAGGAGCATTATTATTCTCTTTAGGTTTTGATATGTTATCATTACTAAGACCATAATCTTCATTAGCGTCAGAAACAGCTTGAACATTGTTTGAGGATATAATATCCACAGGGCGAATCAAATTGTCTGTATCAAGAAGCAAAAGCATACGCATCTCAAATATAACCCTCGCATTAGAAGCATTTCTTATACGCTCTTCTACATTCAATATATAATCAAGTATTCTCTCTATTTCATCATCGCTATAATTGTCAGCAAAAGTTTTTAAATCATCTCTCTCATTTTCTGTTATCTCTAATAATTTAATATCATCAATACCGCTTTTTATCATTAGCACAACACGCATATAATCAATTAAATTATTAATAAATGTCCTCGGGTCAACAGACTCTTCAAATAGCTTTTTTACAAATTGAAAATAATTTTTTTTGTCTTTTGCAATCATTACATCAAAAAACTCTTTAACAAAAGAAAAATTATTGCCCCCAACCACAGCTATAACATCTGCACTTGTAATATGCTTTTTGTCTGCAGTATAGGCTATCATCTTCTCTAATATCGTTTCACTATCACGAACAGAACCCCTCGCCTGCTTTGCTATCAAAAATATAGCCTCATCATCATAAGCAATATTTTCTTTGTCTAATATACCTTTAAGAATCTTCTCTAAATCTTCTATGCCCAAAGACTTAAAAATATACTGCTGGCAGCGGCTTCTAATTGTTGGAAGCACCCTATCTGCTTCAGTGGTAGCAAGTATAAACACAACATGTGCCGGAGGCTCTTCTAATGTTTTAAGTAAAGCATTAAAAGCCTCGTTAGTAATCTGATGAACCTCATCTATAATATATA
>CAKVCJ010000251.1 GCA_934725655.1 uncultured Brachyspira sp. | reverse complement strand
ATACTAAAAAACCTCCTATATTCTCAAATTTTTCGCCATTTCCAGCATCTAAAATTTTATAATCTTTCCAATCTCTCGCTACAATCATATAATTTATTATTTTTGATTATAGTAAGTTACATCATTACGAACAACAACTATATCAACTCTTCTATTTAAAGCTCTTCCGTCAGGCAAATCATTAGAAGCCACAGGTCTAGTGTCGGCATAACCCGCAACAGAATATTTATTTATATCCAATTTTCCTGTTTGGTCGCTTTCAAATATTTTTTCTAATACAACAATAGCCCTCGCAGTAGAAAGTCCCCAGTTATTTCCAAACCACTGCTCAGTGATACTTCCTTCTAATATAGCACCAGAGTCTGTATGCCCTTCTATTCTTATATCATTTGGCAATGTGCTAAGCACTGAAGCTATTTTTATAAAAGTTTCTGTGTTGTTTTGAGTATTTACTATATTTGTAGAAGCTGATTCAAAATATTGGTCTGCTCCTAATGTAATAACAAAGCCTCTTTCATCTTCAGATACTCTTACTTTGTTGTTTTTTATTTCTGATTCTAATACCGATACTGCTTTGTCTACACTTCTTCCCATAGAGTACCCTCTGTCCATAGCAGGCAAAGCATCTACATTAGCTCCTCCAGCCACTAATTTACTCTGCGACAAAGTAACTCCCCCAGATAAATTACCGAAAGAACCCTGAAAAGCAGTAGCAAGAAGCTGCATAGTAGAATCACTAATAGATTCAGACATAGTAGAAAGCAGCAATACGAAGAACGTAAGTACCAAAGTAACGAAGTCTCCATAAGTTTGAAGCCATAGCGGAGCAGAAGGACCAGGTACCTGTGCTTTATCACCAACTTTTTTAGCTTTTTTACCAAATTTAATAGTAGCCATTATATATCCTTAAATTATTTATCTGTCTCCAACCTGCTCATTAACTTTTTGACGCTGAGGAGGAGGTAAGAAAGATACTAATTTATCTTTAACAATTCTAGGGTTATCACCAGCCTGTATAGATAATATACCCTCAAGCATAATGCTCTGTACAATAGCCTCAGAAGCATGTCTTGCAGCAAGTCTACCAGCTATAGGCAAAGCAAAACCGTTAGCTATAACCGAACCGTAGTAAGTAGTAATAAGTGCTACCGCCATACCAGAACCGATGGCTTCAACACCGCCGCCGCCTCCTAAACTTCTAAGCATTATTACAAGTCCGATTAATGTACCAATCATACCCCAAGCAGGATATAATGAAGCAGCATCTTCAAATACCTTTCTTACTGTATCGTGCCTTGCTTCTACGTTATCTATTTCTGTATTCAAAATATTTTTTACTAATTCTGGGTCTGTTCCGTCTACTACAAGCTGCATTCCTTTTTTAAGAAATGGGTCTGAAACTTCTTGTATATCATCTTCAAGTACTAGCAAACCCTCTCTTCTTGCCTTTTCAGAGAAACTTATTAAAGTAATAATTATTTGTGCTTCATCATAGTTAGGTTTATTTAAAAGAACTTTAATAGCTCTAGGTACACCCAATATAGTTCCTATGTCGTTTGCAACGAAAAGAGAAGTAGTTCCCCCTAAACCTGTTACAACTGCAGAGGCAATATCCACCATGTGCCCAACATTACCGCCGCCTGAAATTATACCAAATAAATTGATACCTATAACTAAGAAAAAACCTAAAGGTACTATAATATCCATATTTTTTACTCTCTAATATTTTATTTATTTTTTATTAAACTTTTACTAATTTTTATCGCCTTAATCTTCATTACCATAGAAAGAAGGCTTTTTAGTAGAATCTTCATTTACTATTCTTGTTCTATATTCCACTATTCTATTTAATACAGTTTCATAACTATCTTTAGTAAGTACTTTTCTTCCAGATAGCATAGTTATAACTAAATCAGGAGTTTCCTCCATAAACTCTATTTGATGTGGATTAATATATAAAACACTTCCGTCAAATCTAGTTACATATATCATAATATTAAGAAACTCCTAACCTTTATATTATACTAAAAAAAAACAAAAAGTCTAATATTTTATTTATCTTTTAAGAGCTATAACCTCTTGAAGCAATTGGTCAGCTGTAGTTATAGTTCTTGCATTAGCTTGGAAACCTCTTTGAGTTACTATCATATCAGTAAACTGTTCACTCAAATCAACGTTAGACATCTCTAAAGTACCAGCTTTAATAGAACCTCTTCCTTCAGCAGCAGCCACACCTATGTTAGCAGCACCAGAGTTATTGCTCTCTACAAATAAAGTGTCTCCTGCTTTTTCCAAACCGCCCGCATTGGCAAACTTAGCTAAAGCAACCTGTCCTAAAGTTTTTCTATTACCGTTTGTAAATACTCCAGTAATTTGACCGCTGTCATCAAAACTGAAACCTTCAAGCATACCCATAGTATAACCGTCTTGTTCTATAGCTTTAGTTGTAGAAGGAGATTCAAATTGTGTAATACCATTAAATAAACCAACCTCTCCCAATGTAAGATTAATAGTTTGATTTACTTCTCCGTCTGTACCTTGATAAGTGAAAGATACATTAGGCATTAATACGCCTTCAGTTTGAGTGTTGGCACCATCGCTTACTGAAATTAATGAACCAGCATCATTAAATACTAATTGGAAAGTATTGTTTCCGCCGCCTTGTACAGGGTCGCCTGCTGAAACGCTTACGCTTCCTTCTGTTGCTTCTGGTACTTCTATTACCATATCCCATCTGTTAACATCTGTTCTATTGAATGTTGCTCTTAACTGACGAGGTATTCCTGTAGAATCATAGATAGTTAAATCTGCTTGGTGAGTGTCGCTGTTTTTTTGTAGGTTACAGAAGAACTTAGTGTTTTGTGTAGCTCTTGCTGGGTCTTTTGAACCTACTGGTATAATTAAATCTTCTACACCAGCAGCAGTGTTTAATTCCATCATACCTGTTTCTGGATTAAGTACAGCATTCCAACCTTGTACCTTATAACCATTAGAAGGATTAACTAAATAACCATTCTTATCTAAAGAAAAAGCACCGTTTCTTGTATAATAAGAACTATTGCCTTTCTTCTCAATAAAAAAACCTTCTCCTTGAATAGCTAAATCTGTATTTACACCTGTAACTTGTAAAGCTCCTTGTGTATGTATTGTATCTATAGTAGCTACCTGCATACCAAGTCCAACCTGCTGAGGATTGATACCGCCTCTATCTTCCTGCGGTTTAGCTGCTCCGCTTAAAGATTGGCTTATCATATCCTTGAAAGTTACTCTACCTTTTTTAAAACCGTATGTATTTACAT
>CAKVCJ010000250.1 GCA_934725655.1 uncultured Brachyspira sp. | reverse complement strand
TAAAAAGCAAATCTTTTTCTTTAGCATTATAATAATTAAAGTTATGATTAGGGTTTTCTATAATAACATCATGAAAACCTTTACAAATATCTGCTTCAAATAAATTATTTTTATCAGGCAATTCATTAGGATTACTTTGTGCAATTATTGGATATTTGTTTGGTACGATTCTTACCATCCACTCTTTTTTATCATTAAAAATAATTGTAGAATGTTCAGGCGTTTTATCTTCATTTCCTTTACAAAATGGACAAGTACTTTCAGAAGTTAATATGCTATGATTTTCCTCAGTATTAATATAATCGCTTGGTCTGCCCATTCTTTCAGAAGCTATAATAACAGATTGCTTAGTAATTGGATCTTTTCTTATATGAGGCATTAACCTATTAGCCTTTTAATCTTATCTTTAATTTCTGTAAGATTACCAGATTTTAATATATATCCATCTGCATTCCATACTTGAAACTCATGTCTATAATTATTATAAGCGGTACATATTATAATTGGTAATTCTCTGTGATTTTCACGAACTTTTCCAAGAAAGTCTAATCCATCCATTTTAGGCATTTTTATATCTAATGTTATTAAATCTATATGTGGATTATCTTTATTAATCATTTCCAAAGCTTCTTCTCCGCTATCTGTGGATACTACATTATATCCCTCATCTTTAAACTCTTCTTCGAAAAGTGTTCTAATGCTTTTTTCATCATCAAGCACTAATATAGTTTTTTTAGGCATATAAATGCTCCTTAATAATCTTAATTTATATTATAATTATACAATAAAAAAAGTCAAATAGATTTTCACATAATAAATATAACAATATTTCATAAAAAGTGTAAATACTATTTTTCAGCAATCATTTCTTTTCGCTATCTATAGATTTTTGATAACTTGCCATTAATGATTCTATTATACCGCTTCTTACAGCTTTTTGTTCTAATACTTCAACACCTTTTATAGTGATGCCTGCAGGAGTGCAAACATTATCTTTTAATTCTGCTGGGTGTTTTTTGGATTCCAATACCATAGAACCAGCGCCTTTAAATACTTGACTTGCAATTTCTATAGCACTTTTTCTGTCAATACCCATTAAAACTCCAGCATCGCTCATAGCCTCTATTAATATATACATAAAAGCTGGTGAGCATCCAGCCATAGCATTATAGGCATGTATTTTATCTTCTGGTATTATTTTAACCATTGCTACTTTACTTAAAAGTTCAATTATAGCCGCTTCAACTATTTTATTCTGAGACTCTACAATAGATATAAAACCATTACAAGTCTTTACAGGAGTATTAGGCATTATTCTAATAATGTTTTCTGTATTAAATAATTGCTTTAACTCAGCAACAGATACTGATGCCGCAACGCTTACTATTGTAGTATCTTTTTTTATATTATTTTCTATCTCTTTAGCAATATCTTTAACCATATACGGCTTAACTGCTATAAATAAAACATCTGCTTCTTCTGCTATTTTTTTATTATCATTAAATGTTTTTACTTCAAGGTTTTTTTCTATCTGTTCTTTTTTTTCTTTTGTTTTTACGCTTGCTATTATATTATTTTTATTTATGCCAGCCTTAATAAAACCTTCTATTAAAGCTAAACCCATAGCACCCGCACCAATAAAGCCTATCATTTTCTATCTCCTTTATTATTATAACTATTTGGAACCACCATCATAGTACCAAGCATCTTAGCTAATATTTTGTTCTCTTCATCTAAAACATTAGCCTCAACAACTATTAAACTTTTTCCTGCCTTCAAAACTTCTCCAACACATCTTACTTTTTTACATACAACAGGCCTAAGATAATTAATTTTTAAATCAGAAGTAACAACATGCTTTCCTTCTTCAAGAACACTAAAAGCAGCAAACCCAGAAGCAGTATCAAGCATTGAGGCAACCATACCTCCATGCATAAACCCTAAAGCCTGAGAGAACTCTTTCTTGTTTTCTAAAGATATCACAACTCTTCCAATGTCAGCTTCTTCTAATTTGCAATCTATGAAATTTAAAAAATCTTGTTTATAAAATATATTGGAAAGTCTTTTGTATATATTTTCTTGCATGTATTATTTTCCCTTTATGCATTACTTTCCCATTCATAATCATAATTATATTCTTTATAATTACCCTTAAACACAACACCTTTTACAACTAACTTTTCATCTAATATAACCAAATCGGCAATATAACCTTCTTTTATTCTTCCATATTTATCATCTATCCCCATAACCTGAGCAGGATAAAGTGAAGCCATTTTTAAAGCCTCTTCAACTGCAGCACCCACCTGATTAACAACGTTTCTTACAGACTGACTCATAGTAATAGAAGCTCCGCCCAAAGTACCATTATCATCTATAAGCCTATTTCCATCTCTATGTATCTTTTTACCCGCCCAAATATATTCTTTTATCTCCGGAGCAGCTGCAGGAGCTATAGCATCTGTTACAATGCAAATATGCCCTGTCTTTAATTTGTAAGCAAGCTCCACAGAAGCAAAATCACAATGCACCCCATCGCATATTAAACCAGCATACATATCCTTAGTTTCAAGTACAGCACCCACAGCTCCCGGCTCCCTCGAACCCCAAGGACGCATAGCATTAAATAAATGTGTAGCAAAAGTTATTCCATAAGGTATTTTTTCTTTTATTTCATTGTAAGTGCCATTGGTATGCCCTACAGATACTACTTTTCCGCCTTTGGCAAATGCCTCTATTACTTTACCGTCTACCATCTCTGGTGCAACTGTTACCATAACACATTTTGAAGCATTAATCTTTTTTATCATATTCATATCTGCTTCCCGTATAAACTTATCATTATGAATGCCTCGTTTTTCATGAGATATATAAGGGCCTTCAAAATGTATGCCAAGTACCCCTATAACAGATAAATCTTCTATGCTGTTAAATAAGTCTATGATTTTAAGCATATATTCATCGCCGTTTGTAATAACTGTAGGCAAATAAGAAGTGCATCCATATCTTTGGCAAACTTCATTCATATTTTTTAAAGTATCAACTGTTGGAGTAGCATTAATATCATAGCCTCCTATGCCATTAACTTGCAAATCTATATATCCCGGCGCTACTATTTTTCCCCCTAAATCTATTCTTGTAATTACAGCATCAACATCTATTTCTTTCTCTACGCTTTTTATAATATTATTTTCTATAACTATACAATGCCCGTCTATAAACTTCTCTCCATCAAATATTCTAATGTTTGTAAGAGCATAATAAGATTTATAAAGCCCTTTAATAAGCTCTTTAGGGTGAA
>CAKVCJ010000249.1 GCA_934725655.1 uncultured Brachyspira sp. | reverse complement strand
ATACAAAATACATTAATATACCTACTACCAAGAAAGTAATAGCAGATATTATAGGCACAAATCTTGTACCGCCGAAAAATGATAATACTTGAGGAAGTTCTATAGTATAGAATTTATTATGTAAAGCAGCTACTCCAAGTCCTACTATTATACCGCCGAACACACCCATCTGAAGTGATAATATACCAACAACATTAGTAGTAGAACCAGCTAATAATTTATCAGCTCCTCCCATAACTGTTATCATCTTACCAATAGAAGCATGCATTACAAAAAATGCTATAGCTCCAGATAAAGCAGCTACTTCCTTTTCTTTCTTTGCCATACCAATAGCCACACTCATAGCAAATATTATAGGCAAGTTTCCAAATATGATATTACCAGCCTCGCTTAATACTGATAATATATCATAAGCAATAGTGCCAGGCCCTAAAATCCCCATGAGATTATAGGTTTCAAGCATAGTTGTGTTTGTAAGAGAGCTGCCTATACCCAAAAAGAGCCCTGCTACAGGAAGCACAGCTATAGGAAGCATGAATGATCTTCCAACCCTTTGCAATACTCCAAAAATTTTATCCTTCATATGTAAAAACTCCAATTTTTTTATATACTATAATATTATCAATATTTTTCTATATGTCAAATGCTATTTTATTTTAACGATACTGTCATCACAAAAAGGAGTAAATATCAATAAATGTATATCAATACTTATAATAATAATTATTCAAAATAAATGCTTGATTTTTTCGCTTTTACCATTATAATTAAATACTAAAAATAATTAAATTAATAATAAGAGGATATTATGTCTGAAAATACTACTACATCTAAACTTCAAAAAAATGCGGAATTAATATTTACTTATGTATATAACAATAAAATAATATTTATATCAGGTTTTGTGTTGATAATAGCGATTATAGCTGGTATTTTAATTTATAATATGAATATAGAAAATGCAGATAAAGAAACAGCAGCAAATTTTGAAGAGGCTTTGGCATTATACGGTATGTATCAAACAGCAAATATTCCTCAGGAACAATTAAATAATCCCGCTTTAATAGTGGATATTACTACAAGAGTTCAAAAAACTTATAATGATGCTAAAGGAAAAACTCTAAAACTTAGAGCAGCTTTTACTTTGGGCGGGCTTTATTTTGATGTTGCTAATTATAATGAAGCTAAAAAATATTATCAGGAAGTGGCAAACTCTAGAGGGTTCTACTTACAGGCAGCAGCTTCATACAATTTGGCTAATGTATTAATAGAACAAACTAATTATACAGAAGCAGCTGCTGTTTTAGAAAACTTTACTAAAGCATATCCTAAAAATTATTTAACTCCTCAAGCTACTTTAACATTATCTGATGTATATAGAAAACAAAATGATAAAACTAAAGCTGTTAATGTATTAAGAACTTGGGTAAATAATAATACTAATAATACAGAATATTTTAATATATTTAATGAGACTATCACTCTTATAGAAAATAATATATATTAAATTTTTTATTAATTTTTAAGGAAAAAACATTGAATAATAATGCTCCTATCATAGTTCAGGGCGACGGTACTATTTTACTAGATGTAAGTACAGAGCATTTTGAAGAAATAAGAAATTTTTTGCTTGTGTTTGCAGAGCTTGTAAAGAGTCCTGAATATATTCATACATATAGAATTACATTAGTATCATTATGGAATGCTGCTAGTTTGAATTATACTGCTGAGTCTATAATAGATTTTTTAAAGAAATATTCTTCTTATGATATACCAAAAAACATTGTAAAACAAATAGAAAGCAGTATATCAAAATACGGCAGAATAAAGATTATTAAAGAAGATGATGATAAATATTATCTTGTAAGCGATGATGAAAGCATTATAGAAGAAGTACTTCATTATAAAGCAATGGTAAAATATATTAAAAGAGAAGTTAATGATAATAAAATAGAGATAGACCCAATTTATAGAGGACATATAAAATTAGCTCTTATAAATATAGGTTATCCTGTAGAAGATTTAGCAGGATATAAGACAGGCGAGGAGTATCATTTTAATTTACGCGACAAGCTTTTATCTAATGGAGAGTCTTTTTCTTTGAGAGAGTATCAATTGAATGCAATAGAAGCTTTTTATGCCAATGGACGCCCAGAGGGTGGGGCTGGTGTTATAGCTTTGCCTTGCGGTGCTGGTAAGACTGTTGTAGGAATAGCAGCTATGAATAAGATGCAGACAAAGACTCTTATAATAGTTACAGGAGTTACAGCGTGCAGACAGTGGAGAGATGAGATATTAGATAAGACAGACATACCAAAAGAAGATATTGGCGAATATAATGGCTTAAATAAAGAAATAAAACCTATTACAATAGCAACATACAAAATACTTACATATAGAAAAGATAAAGAATCTCCTTTTGTGCATTTTGAATTATTTTTTAAGCATAATTGGGGTCTTATAATATATGATGAGGTTCATTTGCTTCCTGCTCCTATAATAAAGCTTACTAGTGAGATTCAGAGTATGAGAAGGCTTGGACTTACAGCTACATTGGTTCGTGAAGATGGGCTTGAAAAAGATGTATTTTGTCTTATTGGGCCTAAAAAGTTTGATATGCCTTGGAGGGAACTTGAAGAGAAAAAGTTTATTGCTGAGGCTTATTGTTATGATTTGAGAATACCGCTTGATAATGCTCAGAGGGCAGATTATGTTGTGTCAAGCGATAAGGTTAAGTTTAGAATTGCAAGCGAAAATATACTTAAATACGAAATAGTAAAAAAAATTATTCAAAAACTTGAAGGCAAAAATATACTTATTATAGGACAGTATTTAGATCAGCTTAATGAAATGAAAAGACAAACTGGATATACTATTATTACAGGCAAAACTCCGCAGGCTGAAAGAGATGAGATTTATAAAAAGTTTAAATCAGGCGAGATAAAAATACTTATAGTAAGCAAAGTTGCTAATTTGGCAGTTGATTTGCCTGACGCTAATGTATTAATACAAATTTCTGGTACTTTCGGCTCAAGGCAGGAAGAAGCTCAAAGGCTTGGGCGTGTTCTTCGTCCAAAAAAAGGTGAAAATAAAAGCTATTTCTTTTCGGTGATTACAAGCGACACAAAAGAAGAAGATTTCTCTCATAAAAGACAATTATTTCTCACAGAACAGGGATATCATTATGAGCTTTTGGATATGGCTTCTTTTGAAGAGCTTACTTTTTCAAAATAAATTTTATATAAAAAAATCTTAATTAAAGATAAAAAAACACTCTATAGAGAACCTATAGAGTGAAAGTAATGGGTTTGTATATATATCTTAAGAGTGCAACAAAT
>CAKVCJ010000248.1 GCA_934725655.1 uncultured Brachyspira sp. | reverse complement strand
ATTAACCCTTGCTATTACAGTTTTTATTGATGAAGTGCCGATATCTACACCAGCTATTATTGGCTCTTTCAAGGTTAAACTCCTAAATATAATATTATGTTAATATTTTCGGAATATTATGATTTTCATTAATATTTTTTTAAATTTATGCTTTTTTAATAGATTTTTAATATATTAATGCTTTAATTAATAAAGAGTTTAAAAAAATCAATTAATAACCCATTTATTATTTTCCTGCTCCATAACAAATGTCTGCCTCATATTCGCAGTGGATTTATTTACCCTATCATAAACTGAAGTAGAAACATCTATATAAGCATTTTTACCTTTTAACTCTATGCTGTAAACCTTATCTATCTTTGTCTCAAACTCAAAATCTAATGAAGGATTGGAAGCAGCATACTCATCTGCATTTTTTACATTACGAGTCTTAGCCAAAATCTCCTTATAATCAGATGAATAAAAATTATTATAAGCCATCTTCACACTCTCTTCATCATACGGCAAAGATAAAAACTCTTCTAAAGATTTTAATGCAGATGTTTTTAAAGCATCCTCATCATAACTTTTTATCTCAACAGCCTCTTCTTCTTCATCGCTTAAAATAATTTCCACTTTTTCATTACCGCTCCCGCAAGAAACAAATAAACTAAACGAGCTAAATAAACTAAATAAAACAAATAAAAAAATTGTTAAAATATTATTATTCATAAAAATTAAAGCCCTTCCAATATCTCTTTTCTATTGTTTTGAGGAGGTATGGATTCTTTCTCTCTTATCCTATTTTGAGAAGTAGTTGTAATGTTATTCATATTAATATATTTAATAATGCTCGGACGCTCTAATATAATTCTATTATCGCCATTCTGCCAAGAGACAGTTTCTGCATCCAAAAAAGCACCCTTCCCGTATTTAGCCGACAAAGAGGATAATAACTCCAAAAAATCCACCTGATTGGGCTGAAAGTATATAGTAATAGAATATAATGAATCATCTTTAAAAATAAAATATCCGCTCTTATAAAATTTATTCTCTTCCAAAGCTAAAAAATCAGCACTCTCTTCAGAAGCTAAATCAACTCCATTAGTATTAAGCATATATTCTTTAGGAAGCATCATCGTATTATCTTCCAATATAGCCTTAACTGTATCCTCTCTCGTAGAGCCTAATCTTATATTTTTAAATCCTGTAATAGGAACATTAATAACTGCTGGTTTTCTTCCAACTATAGAATCATTAGTGATATAACTTTCTTCTTCTGTTGTTGTTTCTGTATTATTATTATTATTTTGCGGAGGAGTATATGCATCATTTGTGGCATATTGGCTAAACAAATTTATACAAAATAAAAACATCATTATTAATATATATTTCATAATACTTTACCTACTTTAAACTATAATATAGTATCGACTATATTTTTAATTTAATTATTTTTTTTACATATCATCAAGTATTTATTATTTATATACATATAATAATAAAACCTATAAAATTACTTATTATAAAATCATTTTGTTTATAAAAACAGCTGTATTATTATAATTACATAATAATTATGTATACTAAAATTTGAAAATATTCTAAAATATATTATATTATAATATGAAATATTCTATAAAAAAGTTTTTTGATGTAGGCGGCTATGAATATAAAAAATAATAGAGTAACTATAATATGCGGACACTATGGCTCAGGGAAAACAACATTCTCTATTAATTATGCCATCTATCTAAGAAACAAAACAGACAAACAAATATATATAGCTGACTTGGATGTTGTAAACCCTTACTTCCGCTCAAGAGAACATTCACAAAACTTAAAAGACAAAAATATAAAAATAATAGGAACCTACCTTCCTCAATCAGGTTCGGATTTGCCTGCTGTATCTGCTGAAGTTTATTCTATATTTAATAATAAAGAGATTATAGGAATAATAGATATGGGAGGAAACTCTGTAGGAAGCTTATCGTTTGCTACTTTCAGAGAATATGTGAAAACTGATGAAACTGATGTGTTTTTTGTTTTAAATGCAAACAGAAAAGAAAACTCCACTTTTGAACTTGCTTTAGGACATCTTATTTCTATAGAAGCCGCACTCGCATTAAATGTTACTGGGATAATAAATAACACTCATCTTATGAATGACACTTCTTTAGAAAATGTTATAAAAGGAGAAGAGATAGCCGAGAAACTCGCTAAAGAAAAAAATATAGATGTGGTATGCAGCTGTGTTAATGATAATTTAATTAAACAAAATATAAAAACAAAATATCAATTATTTAATATAGAATATGATATAAAAAATATAGGAAATGTTGTATAACTTAATATGGATTATTATAGCAGTAAAAAATTATATGAGTTAGCACCTTTGCTTTCTCCGAGTATATACGAAACTATATTTTACAATCAGTACGAAATAAGAGCTGATAAAAATGCTATTATATTAGATGATAAAGTATTTGATGATGTTTATATAGAAGAAAAAATATATAGAAACTTTATTTTATCAAATTCAAATAGACTCGGAAAATCATTAAACTATTTAGGCCTTAATCAAATGCATGGCGGCATTATTAATAATTTAGAAATAGATAATAATAATAATCTTATATTAACTCTCTTTGATGCAGGAGTAGATAAATTAGCTAAAACTTTAATAGAAACAAAAGCTATTAATTTAGATATAAAACCATTTATAGTAAAAATGATATTTGAAAATGTTTATTATCATTCTAATCATACTATAGATAAAGAAGAGTTTATTATCGCAAATAATGATTCTATAATAGAAAAAACATATATACAAGATCAGATTACTTTAATAAATGATAATGAAATAGAGATTGTTATATCTATTCAAGATAAAGAAGAGAAATTGAGTTATTATATAATAAAATGCAAGAACACATCTGTTATAGATGAAGCGAGAGATGCTTGGCTTAGCACTTTTTATGGAAATGATTTTGCTATGCTTTATGATTATTTTGTTAATACAAGAAAGACTAATAAACTTGTAATGAATAGAAATGTTTGTATTAATATTATAGCTAAATATGAAGAGTTTATTTCTCAATTGGATATATCTTAATGAAGAAAATAAAAAATTTATTAATACATGCACCAAACTGGCTTGGCGATATAGTGATGTCTTTGCCTGCGATGCATTTAATAAAAGAAGAATATGAAGATATTAAAATAACTGTCTTAGCAAAGAAATCAATGTTCGGCATACTTACTGTAAGCGGTTTAGTTGATGATGTGATAGAGTTAAAAACATTTCCTGCTTTGAAAAAATATCATTTTGATGCGGCTTTGCTTTTTCCTAATTCTTTTGAAA
>CAKVCJ010000247.1 GCA_934725655.1 uncultured Brachyspira sp. | reverse complement strand
GTTAATTGTTTTGATGTTTCTAATAATGAAAATATATATTTTATAGGTTTTAGAGATTTGAAGCTTGAAGAGTTATACTCTATTAATAATGGTTTAGAAAAGCAATTGAGTTTTTTCAATGAAGATATATTAAAAGAAAAAAGTTTATCAATTCCAGAGAGAGTTTCATTTAAAACAAATAATGAGTTTGAAATAGAAGGCTGGGTATTAAAACCTATAAATTATGATGAAAATAAAAAATATCCTGCAATACTTGATATACATGGCGGGCCTAAAACTGCTTACGGAGAAATATTTTTTAATGAAATGCAGGTTTGGGCTAATATGGGTTATTTTGTATTTTTCTGCAATCCCCGAGGAAGCGAAGGAAAAGGAAATGCATTTGCTGATATAAGAGGAATATACGGTACAATAGATTATGAAGATATAATAAAGTTTACAGATATTGTTCTTGAAAAATATACTAATATAGATAAAAATAGACTTGGAGTTACAGGCGGTTCTTACGGCGGATTTATGGTTAATTGGATAATAGGGCATACTGACAAATTTAGATGTGCAGTATCTCAGCGTTCAATATCAAATTGGATAGATGATTTTGGAACTACTGATATAGGCTATTATTTTAATCCCGATGAATTAGGAGGAGATATATGGAGCGGCTTTGATAAATTATGGAAGCAGTCCCCATTAAAATATGCTAACAATGTAAAAACTCCTACTCTATTTATACACAGTGAAAAAGATTACAGATGCTATCAAACTCAAGCCTTTCAAATGTTTACTGCTTTGAAATATTATGGTGTTGAATCAAGATTATGCTTATTCAAAGGCGAAAATCATGAACTTTCAAGAAGCGGAAAACCTAAACATAGATTAAGGAGATTAAAAGAAATTACAAATTGGTTTGAGAAATATTTAAAATAATATTTAGATAATTTTATTTTACTATATTTTTTAATGCTAAAAATTTTATCATTTTATAAAATATAAAACTATAAAAAATATTGAAAATATTAAATAAACAGTATACAATACACTACAATAAAATAAAACATGGGAATATGATGAAAGCTATAATAATAATACCTACTTACAATGAAAAAGATAATATAGAAAAAATGATTAACACAGTATTGGCGCTTCCAGAATATATAGAAATACTAGTGGTTGATGATAATAGCCCAGATGGTACGGCAAACATTGTTGAAAAATATTTAAATAATGGCAGAGTTCATTTATTAAAGAGAGAAAAAAAAGAAGGACTTGGGCCTGCTTATATAGCTGGGTTTAAACATTCTTTTCAATATAATCCTGATTATGTGATAGAGATGGATGCTGATTTTTCTCATGACCCTAATTTTGTTGTTAAATTTGTTGATAGAATGGAAAAAGAGGGTTTGGATTTAGTGATAGGCTCAAGATATTGTAATGGAATTAGTGTTGTTAATTGGCCTTTAAGAAGATTATTCTTATCATATTATGGAAATAGATATGCTTCATTTATATTAGGTTCAAAGATAATGGATATTACAGGCGGATTTAAGTGTTTTAGAGTATCTGTATTAAAAAATATGAACTTTGACAATATTTTATCGGCTGGATATTCTTTTCAAATAGAGATGAATTATTCTTTTGAAAGCACTGGTAAAAAAATAGCAGAAGAGCCTATAATATTTTATGAAAGAAGAAACGGACAATCAAAAATGTCTAAAAATATAATAGCAGAAGCCTTATTTAGAGTAGTTCGTTTAAGATTTAGAGATAAGTCAAAATATTTTAATAAATAATTGTATTAGCTTATTTTAGCGCCTATACTTTTAAACTGCTCTAAAAAATTAAAAGAAGATTTATTAATAGACTGAGCATCATCTATAATGATATCATTATTAGATATTACAGAAGCAATACTTAAAGCCATGGCTATACGATGATCATTATGAGATGTTGTGTCTCCTCCTTCTAATTTTTCAACACCTTCTATATAGATTTCATCATCTGTAACTTCTATTTTTGCTCCTATTTTAGTAAAGCTATCTTTTAAATCATTAATCCTATCGCTTTCTTTATATCTTAATCGGCTTGCATTATATAGTTTAGTAGTTCCTTTAGCAGTAGAAGCTAATGCCGTAATAATTGGAGCTAAATCTGGTATATCAGATACATCTATATCCATAGAATGAAGCCTTCCTGTTTTTTTAACTGTAATAGAACCATCTTCATTACAATTAATAGAAGCCCCCATAAACTTTAATATATTTAATATCTCTTTATCGCCTTGAATAGAATATTTATTTAATCCATAAAGAGTAACCTCTCCTCCTAAAGCACCCGCAGCAGCAAAAAAAGCAGCGTGAGACCAATCAGATTCTATTTCATAGTTAAGAGCTGAATATTCTTGAGAGCCATATATTTCTATAAGTGAGTTTTCCATGTTTTTTAATGTTTCTATTTTAGCTTCTTTTAGTGTCTTTAAAGTCATAAATACATAAGGAGATGATTCTAATTCTCCGTCAATTATTATTTTAGAATTACCCTCAAGCAAAGGTGCTGCAAACAATAAACCGCTTATAAATTGACTGCTGATATTTCCCTTTATTGTAAAATCTCCGCTTTTTAATTGACCTTTTATTGTGAGAGAGTCTTCTTTTTTGTCAAAAAATAATCCTTGTTCTTTCCATATTTGTTCGTATACTGATATAGGTCTTGAAAACAATTTTTTTGAACCAACAAAGGTGGTATTGATATTAAGTGCTGACATTATAGGAATAAGAAGCCTTAAACTAGTGCCAGATTCTTTAACATCTACTACTATATCATTAATAGAATTATCTTTTTTTGGAATTACTCTCAAATAATCTAATTCTGGAACTAAATCTGCAAAATTAGATACGGCATTTTTTGTTACTTCTATATCATCACCCACATTTTTCATCCAAGGTTTTAATATGCTTATCTCTTTAGAAAGAGCCGCAGCTATTAAAGCCCTATGAGCATCGCTTTTACTTATTTGTATATATACAGAACCATAAATATCATAAGAAGGTTTTACTACTAAAGACATACGAATCTCCAAAAACAATTATTGCAAAATAGAATCAATAAACTCTTCAGCATTAAACTCTCTAAAATCTTCTACCTTCTCTCCAAATCCTCCATAGTATATAGGAAGCGATAAATAATGAGCCACGCTTATAGCAACACCGCCCTTAGCAGAACTATCTAATTTTGAAACAATAGCCCCTTGTATATTTAAAGCATTAGTAAATACTTTAGCCTGTTCTATACCATTATGCCCAACATTAGCATCTAATACGAGTATAGGCACAAAATTAAACTCGCTAAATCTCTCTGTAG
>CAKVCJ010000246.1 GCA_934725655.1 uncultured Brachyspira sp. | reverse complement strand
TTCTGCTCATATCAATATATTTTTGATAATTTTCATCATCTTTTATTTTGAAATAATATTGTGATAACCATACATAAGATAAATATTTTTGGTATTTTTCTTTAGAGTTGTTTAAAGCTCTATTGAAATATTCAAATGCTTTTTTATCGCTTCCTCCTGCGATTGTAGGAGCATGCATATAACCTATAGCTGTTCCAAGAAGTGCAAAAAAGTTGCTGCTGTCAATTTTTAAAATGTTTTTGTATATCTCTTTAGATTTTTTACCGTAAGAAATTTTATCAGGAAGTGATGAATAATATATAATATAATTCATTAACTCTGATATGCTTGTTAAATAATCAATGTCTTTTGATGTGCTGTAATTTTTATTTTCATCTATTGCCTTTTTTAAATAATCATACTTCTCTTTATCGCTTGATATATTTTTTGAAGTTATTAGATAATATATATTTTTGTAAGTTTGAGAATTATTTGCTTTCAATAAATTAATATCATAGTCTTTTGAAGAGTAGTAATTATTATAAAAATTGTTTATTTCTTTTGAATTGTAGCTATATAGTATATTTGCTATAATAGCGATTAATATTACATATTTCATAGCTTTTCCCTTATTTATGTTATCTAACTCTTTAATAATGTTAGTATAGTCTAACATTATTCTCAGGAAAAGTCAATATTATATATAAAATTCCTATTTATAAAAATATTATACTTGCAGAACTTTTAAACTTTGATATACTATAATAATTAAATCTTTTTGGAGAATATATGCTTAAAAGAGTAATATCAAATATTATGAAAAATGCTTTAAATGAGTATTTGAAAGGGATTGAAATTGAAAACAAGGATACTTATATTGATATAAGTTATTCTGTAGATGATAAGTTTGGCGATTATGCTTGTCCTGCAGCAATGAGGTTAGCAAAAACACTTAAAAAAAATCCTTTTGATATAGCAAATGATATAGTAAAAATACTTATAGATAATAATAATAAATATTTTGAGAAGATAGAAGTTGCAAGACCTGGTTTTATAAATTTAACATTATCAAAAGAGTATATAAATGAATGTATAAACAATTTAATAAAAGATGATGATTATGGAAAGAATTCGGCAGAAGACAAGAAGAAGATAATGGTAGAGTATGTGAGTGCGAATCCTACAGGACCGCTTCATATTGGACATGGAAGATGGGCTGCTATTGGAAGTGCTTTGTCTAATATACTTAAATATGTAGGATATGATGTATATCAGGAGTTTTATGTTAATGATGCTGGGGAGCAGATAGTAAAACTTAATGAGAGTGTTAAGGCGGTGAGAGAAGGAAGAGAGATTCCTGAAGATGGATATCATGGTTCTTATATAAATGAGATAGCTAAAATGGAAGGAGAGCCGAAAGATATAATATTAGAGCAGCAGAGAAAGCTGTTAGAGAGATTTCGCACATATATGGATAATTATGCCTCTGAAGATGAGATAAGAAAGAGCGGAGAATTGGAAAATACTATGGAGTATTTAACAGAAAAAGGGCTTTTATTTGAAGAGGATAATGCTGTTTGGTTTAGAAGCACTAAATACGGTGATGATAAAGACAGAGTAGTAAAGAAGAGTAACGGCACATACACATACTTTGCACCAGATATTACATACCATAAAAACAAAATAGACAGAGGATATAAATATTTAATAGATATATTAGGTGCTGACCACCATGGATATGTTCCAAGAATTACTGCCGCTGTAAGAGCGGTAAGCGATGATACAGCAAGTTTGAAAGTAATACTTGGGCAGTTGGTTCGTTTATACAGAGGAAGCGAACTTGTGAGAATGAGTAAGAGAACTGGGGATATGGTAAGTCTTGAAGAGGTTATTGATGAGATTGGCGTTGACCCTACAAGATATTTCCTTCTTATGCGTTCATATTCTACTTCTTTAGATTTTGATTTGGATCTTGCTAAAAAGAAAGATAATGATAACCCTGTTTATTATGTTCAATATGCTTATGCGAGAATTTGCAACATATTCTTTAAGTTAGAAGAAAAAAATATGACATATAATGATAATAAAGATTTTGATATAACTAATATAGCTAATGAAAGTACTTTAAAACTTTCTAAAATTATATTAAAATTCCCTGATGAAATTTATGAATCAGCTAAGTCTTTGGAAGTTTATACTTTATTAAATTATACTTATGATGTTGCTGCTGCTTTGCATAGATTCTATTATGATAATATTGTATTAGAAGAAAATGAGAGTATAAGACAGGAAAGATTAACATTAATAAAAGCTGTGAAAAAAGTACTTGGCATATGTTTTGATATTATTGGAATCACTAAAGTAGAAAGAATGTATGATAACAATTAAAATATGCTAAGAGAAGTAGAGAGTTTTTTATCAAACAACTTAGTAAATAAAAAAGATAAATTAACTTTAGCTGTAGCATATTCTGCAGGAATTGATTCGCAGGTACTTTTAAATATAGCATACAAACTTAAAGATAAACTTAACTATAATCTTATAGCAATACATGTTAATTATAATCTTAGAGGCGAAGAGTCTATAGGCGATGAAATGTTTGCAAGAGATACTGCCCAAAATTATAATATAGATATTTACGTAAAACAAATAGAAAAAGGAAAATACAATAATAAAAATACTCAATTAGAGGCAAGAAGAGACAGATATTTATTTTTCAAAGAACTCTACAATAAAAAAATATATGACTATTTGCTTATCGCTCATAATAAAGATGATTTAACAGAAACTATAATTTACAGAATGATTAAAGGAAGCGGCACAAATATTTATAAAGCTTTAAGCAAAAAAAGAAAATATGTATTAAGACCTATATTAAACTTCTACAGAAAAGATATTGAAGAGTATGCTAAACAAAATAACTTATCTCATAGAGAAGACTCATCAAACAAAACAAATAAATATTCAAGAAACAAATTAAGAAATGTCATTATACCAATGCTTGAAGAGATAAACTCACAAGCAAAAAATAATATAATAAAGTTTGCCTATAGAGTTTATGAAGAGTCAAATATATTAAGAAAAAAAGTTAATAAAACATATAAAAAAATAGAAATCAGCAGAAATAAAATAAATATAAAAAATATAAAAAACGAACTCTTATTAAAAAAAATAATTATAAAGTTTCTTTTTAAAAACAATATTGAGATAACAGAAAAAAGATTATTAGAAATATTGAAAATAATTTATTCAAAAAAACCCAATATAGCATTAAGGCTTGATGATTATAATTTAGCAAAGAGTTATTGTCTATTAGAAATTGTAAAAGATAATGATATTAATGCAGATTCAATTACAGTTTATAATGACGGAGTTTACAATTTTGC
>CAKVCJ010000245.1 GCA_934725655.1 uncultured Brachyspira sp. | reverse complement strand
TTTTGGCTGCCATTCTTACATGTTCCATTCTGCCTATATGCGATTGCTGCATATAGAGCACTTGTAAATCTAAAGGTGATATAGGCATTTTTTATTAATCTCCGTATTTTATGCCGTAAATTTATCCTATATTAATAAATATATATAATTTTTATTTTATTGCAAGTTAAAAAAATAATCTATAAATAAAGTAATTGACTTTTATCATATGTATAGTACTATAGAGTAACTTTAATAAAATAAGATAGATAAAGAAAATAGGAGATTTTTATAATGATATACTATAAAGATAATATATTGATGTGTGAAGATATTGAGCTTAGAAATATTGCAGATGTTTATAAGACTCCTTTTTATATTTATTCAAAGAATGACATTTTAGGAAAAGTAAGATTTTTAAAAAATGTATTTTCAGAAATAGAGAATCATTCAATAGTTTATGCTATTAAAGCTGAGAATAATTTATCTATATTAAGACTTATGATAGATGAGGGGATAGGCGGCGATGTTGTCTCTATAGGCGAGACTTTAAAATATATAAAAGCAGGCGGAAAGGCTGAGAATATAGTATTTTCTGGGGTTGCTAAAAGTGAAGAAGAGATACGAAAATCAATAGAATTAAATATTAAACGATTTAACATAGAATCTATTCCAGAGGCAATAAGAATAAACTCTATAGCTAAAGAATTAAAAAGAAGGGTAAAATGTTCTATAAGGGTGAATCCTAATATAGATGCCCATACACATGAGAAAATTACAACAGGAATTAACGGCAATAAATTTGGAATTAGTATAAAAACTATTAGAGATAATGCTGATATTTTAAAAAGTTTAGACAATGTGGAAATAGATTCACTATCTATGCATATAGGCTCTCAGATGATAGATGCCGAACCTTTTTATAAGGCGATACTTGTTATGAGAGATTTAATAGGAGAGGTTAATAGTTTAGGTTTTAATATCACAAATATAGACATAGGCGGAGGATTTGGGGTAAGATATAATAGGGCGCATTCTGGTTTTGATTTTGATAAATTTACTAAAGATAGTATTAAACTTTTAAAAGAAATGAAACTCAATGTAACAACAGAGCCTGGAAGGTACTTTGTAGCAGAGTCAGGTGCTTTAATAATGAGAGTTGAATATATTAAAGAGGAATTAAGCAGAAAATATGCTATTTTGAATGGTGCTATGAATGATTATTTAAGGGTTGCCATGTATGATGCATATAATGAAATAGTGCCTTTAGTAAAAAACAATAAATATTCTAATTATGATTTTGTAGGGCCTATATGTGAAAGTTCTGATGTTTTTGCTAATGATAGGGAATGTGATACTCTTAAAGAAGGAGACTATGTGGCTTTATTGGATGCCGGTGCTTATGGTTTTAGTATGGCGAGCAATTATAATTCTAGGCCATTAATATCACAAGTAATGATAGATAAAGATAAACATTATATTATAAGAAAAAGACAAAGTTTTGAAGATATGATAAAAGATGAAATTATATAAAAAAGATTATTTATTGAATATATTTTCTTTTTTACAATAATCACAAAGAAACTCTTTAAACTTATGTACGGTATCTCTGCTGATAGCATGTTCTATTAAACAAGCTTCTTCATCAGCTATTTTTTCGTCTATGTTTAAAACTTTAGTGAGAAAATAATAGAATATAGCATGTCTTTCTGCTATGTCTTTACCTATGGCTCTTCCAGAATCTGTTAATTCTATATCGCCATAGTGTTCATGTTTTATATGACCTAATTTACATAAAGTTTTTATTGCTGTATTAACACTTGCTTTAGAGCGGCCGAGTAAATCTGCTATATCTGTAATTCTAATAGATTCTTTACTTTTTTTCTCTACTTCCAAATTGTAGATAGTTTCTAAATAATTTTCTAATATTGGTGTCATTTCTTGCTGTTTCATAGTAATGATTTTAATATAAAAAATATATAAGTCAATATAAAATATATAATTTTTATTTGTTTATTTTTTGAAAAATATTAAAATATTATTTATATATAATTTAAAATAATTGGAGATAATATGAATAGAAAAGAACTATCAAAAAAAATAATAGAAACTTGTTTAAATATGCAAGCGGATGGAGTTAATCAAGGCACATCCGGCAATGTCAGCATAAGATTCAAAAATGGAATGCTTATAACACCTTCTAGTATGCCTTATAATATTATGACAACTGATGATATAGTTTTTGTTGATGAAAATGGAGTTGCTGAGAAAAATAAAAGACCTTCAAGTGAATGGAGATTTCATTTGTCTATTTTGAAAGATAATCCGAATTTTAATGCTGTTATACATAGTCATTCTCTTTATTCTTCTATGGTATCAATTTTAGATGTAGAGTATATACCTGCTATACATTATATGATTGCTGTTGCTGGAGGTAAAAAAATTCCTTGTGCTAATTATGCTACTTATGGTACGCAGGAGTTATCTGACAATATTAGCAATGCTATGAAAGGTTATAAGGCTTGTATATTAAAGAATCATGGATTAATAGTTGCTGATGAGAGTTTAGAAAAGGCGTATAGTATTATGATTGAAGTTGAAAACTTAGCAAAATTATTTATAGGTATAAAATCTACGAATATGAAATTTAATATATTATCTGATGAGGAAATGGACATTGTTTTAAATAAATTTAATAATTATGGATTAAATGCTAAAACTAAATAGTAAAAATTGCCATTATATATTAATATTTTTTTTAAAAACTATATATAGTAACTTGATTTTTTTCTATACTCTTATATACTTAAAAATTAACAAATAAATTTCTTTTAATATTTAAAAAAGTGAGATTGATATGAATAAAAGTAAAGAAATAAAAATAGCAATAGCAGGATATGGTAATGTTGGAAAGGGTACTTTAAAAACTATTATAACGAATAATAAAAGTATAGAGCGAAGAAGCGGATTTAAATTAATAGTAAAAACAGTATTCAGCAGAAATATAAAAGAAAAACATGATGAATATCTTGATACTGTGGAAAATAAAACAGAGGATTTAAATGATATATTAAATGATAATTATATAGATATCATAGTAGAAGTGCTTGGCGGAATGACTACAGCAAAAGAATTGATACTAAAATCTAATAAGCCTATTGTTACTGCTAATAAAGCATTATTAGCTAATAGTCTTGAAGAGCTAACAAAAAATAGAAAAACAGACATTGAATTTGAAGCTGCTGTTGCCGGAGCTATTCCTATTATAAGGGCTATAAAAGAGAGTTTAACTGCGGATAATATAGAATCTATTTCTGGTATATTAAATGGTACTTGTAACTATATACTTACTAATATGACTAAACAAAAGATAGATTTTAATGTTGTTCT
>CAKVCJ010000244.1 GCA_934725655.1 uncultured Brachyspira sp. | reverse complement strand
ATTCTGGTTTTACTCTATTTAATGTATATGCAATAATATCCATACGCATATTGCTATTAACTGGAATATTTTTCTTTTGTAGATATGCATCTGCCAACTTAGAAACTTTTTGTTCCATTAGGTTTACTAAATACATAACAAACTCCTTAAACTTTATACTACATTATACAAAATTATATATTATTTGTCAAAGTAAATATAATAAATCATGTAAAAATGAAAGGGCTAAACCTATAGTAAAGCCCCCTCTCCAAAATAAAAAAATAAATTTATTTACATATTATTAAGTCTATTTAATACTTCTATATAAGCCTCTTCTATAGAACCTAAATCTCTTCTAAATCTATCTTTATCTAATTTCTTTCCAGTAGCCTTATCCCAGAAACGGCAAGTGTCAGGTGTAATTTCATCTGCCAAAAGTATTTCACCTTTTGAATTCTTACCAAACTCTACTTTAAAATCTACCAAAGTAATACCTATTTTATCTAAAGCTTCTTTTAATAAATTATTTACTTTAGAAGTTACTTCATATATATATTTCAATTCATCATAAGTAGCAAGTTTTAAAGCAACTGCATGATGGTCATTGATGAGCGGGTCGCCGTATTCATCATTCTTATAACATATCTCAAAAATAGTATTAGGCGGAACTGTACCTTCTTCTATGCCAAGTCTTTTAGCCATAGAACCTGCTATTAAATTTCTAACTATCACTTCCAATGGGAATATTTTTACTCTCTGGCAAAGCTGTTCTCTGTCAGATAACTTTTCTATAAAATGCGTCTTAACACCATTTTTCTCCAACATCTTAAAGAGTAAAGTAGTAATCTCATTATTCATAACACCTTTATCTTTTATAGAGCCTTTCTTCTCGCCGTTAAAAGCTGTGGCATCATCTTTGTAATAAACTATTATCTCATCAGCATTATCAGTGGAATAAACTTTCTTTGCTTTACCCTCGTAAATCATTTCTTTTTTTTCTTTAGACATAACCTATACTCCTATTTTATTAAAACGATTATTTATTATATACCCTTTTTTATTATTTTACTATATCTTTTTTATTAAAACTAACATATTATACTATTTTAAACTCTTCTCTAAAAGCTTACATATATTGTTAATTAAAATATCTTTATCTATATTTTTATCTTCTTTTATCCAATGATATATTATAGAAACAAGCCCGCCTGATATAAACTCTTGTATTACTATATTATCTTCATTTTTTAACCATTCATTTAAATACCCTAATAAAATCTTGTGAAGAAGCGATATAAATAAAAGAGTATTGTTATAATTAACTAATGAAGTATTAAAATATTGTTTGTTATTGTCAAAATAGTTTATTATTTTCTCTATTATTTTTTTATAATTCTTTTTAAAATTGTAGATTAAATTATTATCTCTCAATTCTTTTATAATATCTTCTTTTATGTCTTCGATGATGCTATTTAAAAGTTCTTCTTTATTATTATAATGGTCATAAAAGGTAACTCTATTAATCATAGATTTTTCGCATATTTCTGTAACTGTGATATCGTTAAAAGAGTGTGTTTTAAAAAGTTCGAGTAGAGATTCTTTTAATAATTTTTGAGTTTTTATGATTCTCAAATCTTTTTTCTTTTCTTCTATCATAGTTAGATTATACTGAAACAAGCATATTTTGTCAAAATTTAGTTTTTAAGTTTTTTATTATTTTCAGGGCTTTGTCCAGCACTCCACTTCTTTTGGTGACCCAAAGAAGCAAAAGGACTGCATTTTTTTAGCTAAAATATTGGTATTATTTTATACTTGATACATATTCCTAATATATAAAGTTAGATAACTTGCACTTTTCGCGAAGCGTACCCGTAGGGTAAAAACTTTTTGCTACGGGAAAAAGTTGATAAAAAATTGTTGTTTTAATATACACTAAAAATTTTTAACTCTTTTATATTTTAGTTTATGCAGGGCTTTGCCCCGCACCCCACTTCTTTTGCCGCCGCAAAGAAGCAAAAAGGCTGCATTTTTTAGCTTGAAATGTTGGTATTATTTTAGCATTATATATTTCAAAGATATAATACTAAAACACTCGCACTTTTTGGTTATTTTGACGAAGTCTGCACCGCGACTGAAAGGAGTCCTTCAGGGCGAGCTGCTGGAAAAGAACAATAAAATTTTTATGTTTTTTATAGAATATATTACTAGTAAGACTAATTTACATCAATATAATTTACAAAAATAAAAATATGTAGTTTATCATACAATAGTAATTTTTCTGTACTTGATATAATAAATAATCATAAATAAAATATAAACTATAATAATAATGAGGTTTTGTACAAAAGTGTCAAAAAAATTATTATATTATTTTACTATATTTTTGCTTTTATTAAGCAGTTCAATATACACTCAAACCAATGCTGAAATACTCTCTTATGCAGAGTATATAGAAAGAATAAAAAATATAATACCAGAAATGAAATTAACAGCCATACAAGAAAGTAATGCATATAATAATCTCACAAAAGCAAAAAGCGCTGGAGATGTTAAGTTTGATTTGCAGGCAGGGGCAATAGGCACACAAAAACACTTTGATGAATATAATATTATACCAACATCAGACTTTATGCATAACGGTATGAGAATTGGTGCGGGATTCAGCGGACTTATACCATATTCAGGCACAAGATGGTCAGTAAAAATACAGCATGACAGCTATTTTGGTGATTTAAAAATGGGAGAAGTAGAAATACCTGTAGATACACCTTTAGGTACTGTTGTAGGAAGACTTCCCAATTTAAGCACAAACAATTTCAAATATTACGCCCCAAGCATAGAAATACAAATAGCTCAGCCAATATTAAGAGACTTTTTTGGTAAATTAGATATGTACCCAATAAAAGACGCAGAATATCAGCTTACAATAGCAAAACTAAAAAGAATAATAGATGACAATAGCGTATTAACATCATATCAGAAAATATATTATCAGTGGATTATGTCTCAAAAACTTATAAAACTATATGATGAGATGATTAGAGAGGCAAAGGCTTTTGAAAATCAAATATACAAAAGATACACAAGCGGCGTAATAGATAATGATGCCTATCAAAATGCAAGAAGACAAACTTTAAAATATAGAGAAGCAAAAAATAAGTCAGAATTAATTTTAAAAAAGATAATTAGAAATATAAGATTTTTTATACCAGAAGAGAATGTTGAACCTAATGAAGATGATTGGGAGAATATGCTTGAAACTTCAATTAATACAAAAATAAATGTGGTGCCATTTTTGGAGAGTGCTCAGGGGCAAATGGCTTATCAATTAAAATTAAGAAGCGAATATGCATTATCTATAATGAAAAATAATTCTCTTCCAGATTTATCTA
>CAKVCJ010000243.1 GCA_934725655.1 uncultured Brachyspira sp. | reverse complement strand
CTCTAATTGGAACTGTAACAAGAGTAGAAAATAATAAAATATTTATAAACTTAGGAAAAAGAAATAATATAAAAATAGGAGACGAGTTTGAAATATATAGTTTAGAAAAGTATTTAGCTCTGCCTCCTAATAATGATTATCTCATAAATAAAATAAATGAAAGAAAACAAAGTTCTTTAACTAATGGAATATTAACAAATAATATAGACCCTAATAACTTTGTAGTTCATAATAATACTAATTCATATATTAACAATCAAGAAGAAATTAATACCGCTAATCAACAAATAATTAATACTAATCAAAAAAGTAATATATCCAAACAATATAATAATAATATTAATAACAGCTCATCTTCTGCATATCAGCAAAGCAGAGAAAATGCTAATGGAGATTTTTGGTATACAAGCGAAATGCTTTATATATATAGATTTTATAAAACTAAAAAAACATTAGTAACAAAAGCTAAAGTCATAGAATTATATGATAACTATGCTATATTAGAAAATAAAAGTGATGCACAAATTAATGTACTTATGGAAGTAAGAATTAATGAAGAAAAGGATAAGAACTTATGATAATAAAACAGAATGTTATTTTTAACAAGACAGATAAAAAAGACTATTATATCTATATAGATAAAAAAAATAATAGAGGGATATTTACTCCATATTTTAAAGGTTCTTACAATAGTTTTTTCTATGATTTCAGTCTTGATAAATGCAGAATATTTCATAAGAATGCTAAATCCTATTCTATATTAGATTTATCTTTGGATGGTAAAAAAATAATAACTATATCTGTAGATAATCTTAATAATTCAAATAATACATTAAAAATTATAGAAATAGGAACTAATAAAATCTTTTTGCAATTATCAGGAATGTATGTTTATGAAGCATATTTTACAGCTAATCCTAAACTAATAATATGCCGGGCAAAAGAATTTAATAGAACAAATGTTTTTTTATATAATATTGAGGAAAAAAAAATAGTATACACTTTAAAAGAAAATACTTTCATATCTGACGGAGCCTTTGATGAAAAAAGAGTAATGTTTACATATCCGTCTGCTGTAAATAATAAGATATTGTATCAATTTAATGTTCTTACTTTAAATGACGGCAAGATACAATTAGAAAATCCAAATATGAAAATAACTAATATATATTCTATAGAAAAAGATTTTATATTGATGGAATCTAATAAATCTATTGCTTTTTACAGCAACAAAAAAATAGTTTGGAAAGTTGAATTATCATCTGTATTTAATTGCGAATATGACGGAGGAATATTTTATTTAGATAAGAAAATATACTTTGATAACCCTGCTATATCAAAAGACAATATGGAAAATGATAAAAATCTAAAAGAAAACATGATACTTTATAGAATTGATATAGATACAGGTAATATAGAATATTTGCTTCTTCCTGTAAATATAAAATATAAAAGATTTACAACAATGTTTGGTACTAAAATTATAGATACTATGGGAAATATATTGGATATAAGAAGCGGAAAGACTTTGACTTTTCCATTAAAATTATATAGATAATTACAAATATTTTTATTTTTTATTATATTATAATATATAGATTTATTGAATTAGAATACATAATAATTAGGAGTTTGACATTGCATAAAAATATAATATTAATTTTAACAGCAGCAGTTATACTTATATCATGCGGAAAAAAAGAGCTAAGTAATGCTTTAGGACAAACTATATCATCTGCAAATAATAGTTACTCAAATAAAATTACTAATAAACATGATTTTAAAGAATCTTTATCTAAATTAACATCAAAAGAGTATGATGTATTAATAAACAAAGGTACAGAGTTTCCATTTACAGGAGACCTTTTGGATGTAAAATCTGATGGTGTATATACTTGTAAATTATGCGGCAATTTACTATTTAAATCTGACTCTAAATTTAATTCAGGTACAGGCTGGCCTAGTTTTGATGATGCAGTTGCAGAAAACATAAAATTAGTAAAAGACGGATGCCGAGTAGAAGTATTATGTGCAAAATGCGGCGGTCATTTAGGACATGTATTTTATAATGAAGGCTTTACTGATAAACAAACTAGATATTGTATTAATTCTGTATCTCTCAATTTTGTTAATAAAGCAGATTTTGAAGAAACTAATGATATTACAAATAAATAATGAGGTAAAACTATATATGAAAAAAATTGCGGTAATGATATTAATGTCCATATTTTCTTTAATATCCTGCAATGAAAAATTAAACAGCGAATCTTCAAATGTTAAAGAAAATAAGGAGGAGATAAAAATGATTCCAGAAAATGCAAAATATGCTTATTTTTCTTCAGGCTGTTTTTGGGGAACTGAATATTGGTTTGAAAAGGGCAAAGGAGTATATGCCGTTGTAAGCGGATATGCTGGAGGCCATAAAATAAATCCAACTTATCAAGAAGTTTGCACAGGACTTACAGGGCATTTGGAAACGGTGCAGGTTGCTTATAATCCTGATGAAACTACTTATGAAGATTTAGTAAAACTATTCTTTGAAACTCATGACTTTACTCAAAAAAATGGGCAAGGTCCTGATATAGGCTCACAATATTTATCTGCTATTTTTTATCAAACAGAAGAAGAAAAAGAAATAGCTCAAAAATATATAAATATGCTAAAAGAAAAAAATTATGATGTGGCAACAACATTAAGAGAATATAAAAACTTCTATCCAGCAGAAGATTATCATCAAAATTATTATGAGAGAAAAGGCTCTATACCTTATTGCCATTTCTATAACAAAATATTTTAAGTTTGTTTAAAAACTGAATTAATAATATTTATATTGTTTTAATTTTATTGTTTGTATAAGTTTTTTATTTTATTCAACTTTTTCCCGCCGCAAAAAGTTGCAAAAAGTGCAAGTACTATAGCGTTGTATGTCTTGAATATGTATAAACTATAAAATAATACCATATATTTTAGATATAATTCATAAAAATGCAGTCTTTTTGCTTCTTTGGGTCACCAAAAGAAGTGGGGGTTCGGGGGCTAGTCCCCGAAAATAATGCAAAAATAAAATTAAATTTTAATAAATCAAAAATTTTTAGTATATATTAAAAATTATTTAATAAAATAAAAGAGCTATTACTAATTATTAGCAATAGCTCTATTATTATATTAATAATTCACTAAATCAACCCCTTAATATATCGAATCAATTCAGCAATCACAAAAATCAGAAACACAAAACCAAAAAATATCCAAGATTTTATGGTTCTTTTTCTTGTCTCTTTTTTATTAAACTCTGTTCTAAAAGGATCATTTTCCACAATTCATCAAACCTTTTTCAAATATTTTTGAGTATCAACAGCAACAGCAGCAATGATGATAGCACCTTTAATAATGT
>CAKVCJ010000242.1 GCA_934725655.1 uncultured Brachyspira sp. | reverse complement strand
ACGGCGAGAGCGGTTTTGGAATAAAGCCGAACGGCGATATTGTATCCGTTTTTTCAAGTAAGAAGGTAAAAGGTAGAGCGCACCATTTATTAGAAATGGCGGTTTATGAAGGAGGCGGACGCCAATTAGATTGTTTCGATATATATTTGACTAAAATATATGAAACGCACGGTTTCAAACCCGTTGCTAAAATGAAGTGGAATGACGAATATATACCAGAAGGTTGAAATAAAGATAATTTCAAAGATTATAACAACGGCGAGCCAGATGTAGTATTTATGGTTTACGACCCGAATAACGATATTGAGAAAAAGAAAAAAGAGGCGGAAGAAAAATACGGCAAGAAAAACGAAATCCCTTATATTTACGATTACGATATGGGCGAGGATGCCCAGCATATGTATAAGTGGAGAAGCCCAGCCGAAAGAGAAGCTATTTATAACAATATGCTTGAAAGGTATAAAAATGCAAAGTCAACCGAAGAGCTTAAAAAAGTATTTTCTAATAGTGATAAACCTTTTTTAAGGCAGATGGACGACTTGAATAGCTTGAGTAAAGAGCAAGCCCAGAGTATAAATGCAGAGTATAGCAAGCGATATTTGGAATTGATAAAAGAAGAGAACCCCGAAGAGTATAAAAAAAATAAAAAGTATTTGGAGGGAAAATATAACATTAAAAGTGATGCCAGCGTTCATATAGATAGCTTGATTGATATTATAGAATACATAGACGCCAAGAAAAAAGAATTCAAGGAGTCGGATGTAAACAGAGATGCGGACGGCAAGTTTGCTAAAAAAGGCTCTTCAAGTAATAAAAGTAATGACGCTACAAGCGGGCAGACGCCTAAAAAAGAAAATGATAAAAGTAAAGATAACGAATATAAGGAAATAGATTTTAATAATATTAAAAAGGTTAATCATATTAAAGAAGTTAGAAGCGCCGAAAAAACATTAAATAAATTTTATCATAAAACATTAAATTACGATAAAGACTATTTAAAAAAGGAAATGAGAAATCATTTAAAATATTTGGATATGGAAGGAAACACGGGAGCTTTATTTAATAATATTCGTAAAAGAATTGAGGACGCCTTAAATGATAAAAGTAATATGGCGTCCGCAGAGGATATTAAAAAAGCAATTTCAAAACTTCCGAAGGCGCAACAGTCGTCCGCCGAGCTTATATATAATAATAATGGTAGTAAAAAAGCTAATGAATTATTTTCAAAATACGAACAGACTATAGATATATCTAAACTTAAAGACGATGAAAGCAAGGTGGGAGCGGCTAAAAGGAAAGTCTATAAGGAGCTAACGGACGGTGCAAAAGCAATATATGGTTTTAGTAGTATCAGCGATTATAAGTTTTATAAAGAAGGCAGAGACAAGGAAATAATTAATTTAATAAATAACAATCCGAACCCGCCCGCAACGGTTTATCGAGGCGAGGGGCTTAATAGAATAGCATTTAAGAATATAAAAATCGGGCAGTCTTATTTTGAAATAAAACAAAATAATTCGGCGGAGGAAAATTATGGTAAAGATATTGAAATTAAGGATGTAAATAGTAGTAATGCCAGCTATGATATGGGAACGGCATTTAAGTTTGCGGATGAAAGCGCGGGAACGAAAGTCGTGCATGTATTTGAGAATACGAAGAATATCTCTTCCGTTAGTTATTACGATTACGAAAACGAGTGCTTTATTGACAAACGAGAGCAGATACTATATGATATATATCAAGCCGATAACGGAACTTATTACTTAATGTATCAACCTAAAAATAATAATGATAATAAAATAGACGCCAAGAAAAAAGAATTCAAGGAAGAGGATGTAAACAGAGACGAGGACAGCAAGTTTGCTTCGAAGAATTCTTCTAAAAATAAAAGTAATAAAAGTAAAGATAATGATAAAAAAGACGGATTGGATTACGGCGATTTACCTAAAGAATTGCACGAGCCTTTCAAACGATTAAACACGGTAAAAAAAGCGGGCGAATATATCTTTAATAAAAATAATGAATATAAGATAACAGAAAAAGATATAAAAAAGAAAACAGATACATATCGTAAAAGAGAAAAGCCCGATTGGGTATATGTAAATTTACATAATTATTATGAAATAGACGACATCGGCGAGCATATAGGAGAGCCTATGAATTTGACTAACAGAGATAATTTGAAAAGCGATATTGAAAAATTTTTATTTGATTTTACTTGCAATTCGGATGAAGCAAAAGAAAAATGGGGCGAAAAGTTTGAAAGTGAAATTAAACCGAAATTAAAACAAATGATTAAAAATGCCCCTATTCTAAAAGGGACGCTTTATAGAGTGGAGACTTGGACGCACGGACGAGACATAGAGGTTGGAAAGAGTATTAATTTTGATTGTAGGAGTTCGGCAGACGATAATATGGGATATGAAGTCTCCGTTAATTTTTCACAAGAGGATTACGAGGCGGGGGAAGAAATTTATATTTTTGAATTCCCAGAAGGAACGAACGCCTTAAATATTCAAGGAGTTTCTACATATATAAACGAACACGAATATTTGGTAGACGGCGATTTTATTATAGAGAGTATAGAAGAAGACGAATTCGGTTATAAACAAGTTAAATTAGTAAGACCCGAAGATTATGAACCGCCAGAGCCAGAAGACGAAGAAGACGAAGAAGACGAAGAAGACGGAATTTTAGATTTAAGAAAATATAACGAAGACGAAGATGATGACGATAATTATAGCCCTTTTGATAATTTCGACCCGAATTGGAAGCCGTCCCCTTATGGTTCGGATGACGATTATTGATAAAATATAAATAATATATTATAATATAATCGGAGGGTAAAAAATGGATGCAGAGATTGAATTAAAAGAGAAAAAATTAATCGAGCGATACGGCAAAGAAAAATACGAGCGGATGCTTAATAGAGTATATGAAAGAACGAAAGGTATCGCATCTAAAAAAGAAGCCCGCAGTAATTTTATTTTGGGGCATAGTAAATTTTTGGCAGATTCAACGCCGTCAACGATAACAGATAGAAAAAAATTATAATTAAAAATAAAAAGAGGAGCTTAAAAAAATGAAAGAAGGATATAATGCGAAACAAACAAAAGCTATTATAAAAAATATTCTTAAATATCATAAAGATTTTGATATTGTAAAAGAAGATTTTAATTTTTCTACTAATAGCCATATAAAAGATTTAATAAACAAAATACAAAACGATAAATATGTTTGTTCAAGAAAATTAAAAAAAGAAGAGAAGGATATTATTATAAATATATTAAAAAAGATTGTTAATGATAGATTAAAATCTTATGAGTTAGAAAAATTAGGAATACAACCGAAATACATTTAAGGAGTGAGAGCTTAAAAAATGTTAGAATTTGTAAAAAAAGATAAACTTGAAATGGTATCGAATAAGATTAAAAATATCTATGATAAAA
>CAKVCJ010000241.1 GCA_934725655.1 uncultured Brachyspira sp. | reverse complement strand
CTCATGATTTAGCGGTAGTGCGTCAAATATCTAAAAGAATAGCTGTTATGTATTTGGGTAATATTGTTGAGCTTACTGACAGCGAATCTTTATATACTCATTCGCTGCATCCTTATACTCAATCTTTAATTTCTGCTATACCTATATCAGAGCCTTCTGTTGCTAAAACTAAACAGCGTATAATACTTTCTGGTGAAATACCTTCTCCAATTAATCCTCCTTCAGGATGTAAGTTTAGAACGAGATGTCCTAAGGCAGAGGCTATTTGTGCTGAGAAAGTGCCTGAGTTTAGAGAGGTTGAAAATGGGCATTATTGTGCTTGCCATTTAGTATAATCATTTATAATTATAAATTTATTATTGAAAATAATTATAAATTGTATATAATATCTGAAATTATTTAATAATACTAATGAATGGAGTATTTTTTCTATGCTCAATAAATATATAATAATACCTATTACACTTGTGCTAGTTTCAATAGCTGCAAATATTTTTCTTGATTATTATACTATACCTAAAAGACTTACTAGAATAGATCAATCACAGCATTTTTATGATATGAAGAAATGGTATGAGAGCGGTAAACTTCCCACTACTTCGGCAAGATTTATAGCTAGTCAAGTGGTTAATGATGAGCTTACAACTCCAAGAGTACCAGGAGGAGCATATTATATATTTTATACTCTATTTTATAAATTAGCTTCTGAAAGTTTATTGGGGGCAAAGATTATTAATCTTGTGTTTAGTTTGATAATAATATCAATATTTCTTTTTTGGATTTATAAAAAATTTGGTTTGATGATTCTTTCTTTTATTACGCCTCTTATTCTATGTAATGGATATTTTGTAATGGCTACTACAGATTTTTGGAATCCAAATGTAACTTTGCTGTTTAGTTTTTTATTTTTAATTTTTCTTTATGAATATGTTGAAGATGAAAATGATAATATGGTTAAATCATCTGCTATAATGATATTTCCGATACTTGCTATAATGGCTCAAGGACATTTTGTTACTTTTTTCTCTATGATACCAACGGTAATTATATATTTACTTATTAAATTTAAAAGAACTTTAAAATATATTGTATATTGGATTATAGGAGTAATTATATCTTTTTTGGAATATTTACCATATTTAATATCTGAAATACAAAATGGATTTAATAATACTAATTTAATATTTTCTGTAAGATCAGGTTTTGGAAAGATACCTTTTCCGCAAATGCATGCTATAACATTATTTCCAACAAATGAGATGTCTGTTTTTTATGGAAATAGTATATATGGAAGTATAAATTATTGGTTATCATATCCTATTATAATATTGGGATTATTATTTTTATTTATTAGTATTAGTTTTTCTTTTTATTGTATAATAAGAGGTATATACTTTGCATTTAATAATAAATATAAACCTAATTCAAATACAGAAAAAACATTATTAGAATTATTTAGAATATTTTTACTTTATATTCCTGTTACAATAATTTTTAATATATTAGCTAAATCCAAACCTGGAACTTTCCATTATTTATATAATGCTTTTGCTATTTCTTATATTCCTATAATATTATTCTTATTCCAAAAAAAGAATAAATTCTTAACTAACAATAAATGGCTATATACAATTTCTTCTCTTTTATTTATTAATGTAATAGTAATGATTTTGCAAATAACTACATATGTAAAAAATTATGAAGAGCCTAGAAGTATAGGGGGAATGAAAACAGTTGCTAAAACACTATTAGATCATTCTCAAGGTAAAGAATTGAGCATTATAGGGGTATATGCAGATGATAATTATATGTACAGAGATATTGCAGTTGCATATTTTCCTGATATGGTTTGGAATCAGAATAATAACTCAACTAATCTATATGTAGTTTTAGATAGAATTGGTACATTATCCAAACCTAAAGATACTGTTGATGAATATATGCAATATCTTAATAATAATGCTGATTTAATTGGTGATAATGGTACTTTATTTGTTTATAAGTATAAAGGCAATGAACCATTACAATTACCAAAGAAGAAATAAAAATCTATAATGATATAGATTCTATAAATTGCTTTGCTACTCTTGGGCTTCTTCCAGAACTTCTTATAGCATAGCTTTCTGCTTGTTTTATAAGCTCTTCTTTATCTATTTGTATATTATTGTCTTTGGCATACGATAATACTATATCTATAAATAAATCTTTATCTGGTCTTTGGAAGGTTATAACTATACCGAATCTGTTTGTTAAACTCATTATCTGCTGAATAGTGTCTTCCACATGTATATCATCGCCTGTTCTGTCATTAAAGTTTTCTTTTATTAAATGTCTATAATTTGAAGTAACATAAACTACTATGTTTTGCGGAAAAGAGTTTACCCCGCCTTCAAGTACAGCTTTTAAATATGAGAAACTGTCATCATTAGAAGAAAAAGTTAAATCATCTATAAATATTATAAATTTAAGAGGACTTGAACTCAATTTTTGTATTATATCTGTAATAAATGATAATTGATTTTTCTTAACCTCAATGAGTCTTAAGCCTTCATCTCTAAACATATTTGCAACTGCTTTTATAGTGCTGCTTTTGCCAGTACCAGCATCACCATAAAGAAGTATATTATTAGCTTTTTTGCCTTCTAATAAAGTTTTGGTGTTTTGTATGACTTTCTCTCTTTCTCTTTCATAACCATATAGTTGTTTTATATTTTGATTGTCTTGATGTTTTGCTTTGGTTATATTGTTTTTTTCATCAAGCGTAAACATATTGCTGTTATAAAATATTCCATAGCCTTTTTTGCTTATTTCTTTTATATGAGCAGAGTATATATTATAAAAATCAATTTTTTTTGTTTCTAATTCTGCTAAATTATTATAAATATCAGATAAATTAATTTCAGATAAATAACTAAAAAAATCTAATTCTTCTTTTAAGGCATTTTCTATATTTTTATTTATATTCTGTTTTGATAGTATTTTTTTTATATATATGTTATCATCTCTAAATATATATTCTAATAAATAGTCTCCTATATTATCATTATGATTATATAGCTCATTTAAAAAATCATAATATAAAGATGTTGTTATAGTCTCATCATTAGAATTATATTTTACTAACTTTATTAATTTTTTTATAGTTTTTGTTTTTAGTATTTTTCTAAATATTATTAATTTTGAAAAACCAATTATTATTTTTTCTTTCATTTTTTTCTCACATATGTTTTATAGTTTCTATTAATTTTAAAGTTTCTTTTCTTGTTTCATTATCAATTTTTATAATATTTTCTACAGTAAGCGGTATATGCGAAACATTGATTTTTACCATTTTTTCTACTATATCAAATATTTCAGTAAATCTTATTTTTCTCTCCAAAAAAGAATATACGCATACTTCATTAGCAGCATTTAATATGCAAGGATATAATCCTCCCTTTTTTCCGCATTCATAAGCAAGTTTAA
>CAKVCJ010000240.1 GCA_934725655.1 uncultured Brachyspira sp. | reverse complement strand
ACTCTTCTCTCGCTTGCCCTTTAATATTCTTTAACAAAAACTCTTTATAAAATTCATGATTAGAATCAAGTTTATCGATTATATTAAAAACTCTATTCAATATTCCCATAGGAAAAGCTCCGCTCCCGCAGGCTATATCTAATATTTTCATTTCATGTATCGCTTTCGGTATTTTGTTAGATTGATTTTTATATAGTTTTATTATATAATGTGTTTAGTAATATAAAATTTGGAAATTATAAAATTTATAGTAATATTATTCTTATGTGTTAAGCAAGCAATTTAACATATTGATAATAAAGAGAGAGATAAATGAACGATAAGAAAAAATGGTCAAGGGAAGATGATGTTGACGATTATATAAAAGATATATTAGGAAATCTTGGGCTAGTAAAGAATAAAGATTATAATTGTAAAAGTGTTATGAGCGATTATATGAAAGAATCTCTTAAAGGCGCTTCCAAAACTGATAAAAAATCTAACTTTGGAGTTCCAGATTTCAACATTGAAATTTATAAGATTCCTGTAATTATTGAAAATAAAATTGAACTTAATAAGTTATGTTTAAAAAATAATAATGAAATTATTTTTGATGATAAGGCTATCTCTTCTTACGCAGTAAATGGCGTTTTGTGGTATGCAAGAAATATGGTTAAAAAATATTCTGAAGTTATTGCTATAGGAATAGCTGGAGATAGTGAATCTAATGTCAAAATTAAAGTTTATCATGTAACAAAGAATAATATGCAATTAATTAGCAATATAGAGAATTTAAACTTTTTAGAATCTAAAAATACTTTTGATTTGTTCTATAATAATATATTATTAACTGAAGAACAAAAATATGAAGCTATAATTAAATCTAAAAAAGAAATAGTTGAACATGCTAAAAAGCTTAATAAACTAATGCATACTCATAATATAACGGCGCAGCAAAGAATTCTTTATATTTCTGGTATGTTATTATCTATGCAAGATATTGTAGATGAAGACGGTAATTTAGAAAAAGCTGGACTAACCCCAGATGAGCTAAAAGGATTGCAAACTCAAAAAGGTAAAGATTCTTTTTTAATCATTAATCAAATAGAAGACTTCTTAAGGAGCAAAAGAATATCAGAAGATAAAATTAATTTGATGCTATCATCATTTAAAGAAATTAGTAAATCCTCTATTAGGGATGAAATAACGAATAATGAAAAGGAAGTTTCTACATTAATAAAGGAAAAGTCATCCATTAATAAACAAATATTTGTATATATTTACAAATATATATTTCATAAAATAAATGAATTTAATAGTTCATTAGATGTAATGGGAGAGATGTATTCTGAATTTTTACAATATGCTCTAGGTGATGGTAAAGATTTAGGTATTGTATTAACCCCACCTTATATAACTAGTCTTATGTGTAAATTAATAGATATCAATGAGGATGACAGAGTTATGGATTTGGCTACAGGAACTTCAGGTTTCTTGGTTGCTGCGATGAATCAAATGATAGACTTATCGGTTAATAAATATGGAGCGGGAACTACTGCTACAAAAAGAAAAATAAAAGAAATAAAATCTAAAGGTTTATTAGGGATTGAGCTTAATTCCGAACTTTTTACTTTAGCTTCTACTAATATGATTTTAAGAGGAGATGGTAGTTCTAATATTTTACAAAAAAATACATTTGAAACCGAAGATGAAATTTTTGATAATTTCTGTCCTAACAAAATATTACTAAATCCCCCGTTTTCTTATGAAGAAAATGGAATGCCTTTTATTGAATATGGATTAAGAAGAATTAAGTCTGGGCTAGGAGCTATTATTATACAAGATAGTGCTGGTAGCGGTAAAGCGATAAAAACTAATAAAGAAATCCTAAAACATAATACTCTTTTAGCAAGTATAAAAATGCCACCAGATTTATTTACGCCTATGGCTACTGTCCAAACATCTATTTATATATTCGAAGCTAATAAGCCGCATGATTTTGAAAAACCCGTTAAGTTTATAGATTTTAAAAATGATGGTTACAAAAGAACTAAAAGAAAATTACAAGAAGTAAGTAACCCTACGCAAAGATATAACGATATTATTAAAATTTTTAAATCTGGAAAATTAACTAAAACAGATATGTGGAATTTAGATGAGATTTATATTGAAGATTTAATATCGGATAGCGGAAAAGATTGGAATTTTGAGCAGCATATAAAATTAGGAAATTCAGTTACTAGAGATAAATTTAAAAGGGGAGTCGGTAAATATTTGTTATTTGAAATTAGCAGATTATTATCGGAAAAAGAAGATGAAATATAAAGAAATAAAAATAGGTAGTTTATTTGAAATAAAATCTAACCCGCAATTAAATAAAAACTGTTTTATTTTTAGCGACAATGGAAAATATCCTTATTTTACTAGAACAGTTACTAATAATGGAATATTAGGATATGTAGATTATTTAGATGATATACATATGATAAAAGGAGGATGTATTTCTGTAGGCATGTTAGAAATGAAATTTTTTTATATGGAAAAAGATTTTTATGCTGGTCAGTTTACTAAAAGATTAATTCCAAAATTTAAAAGTTTTAATAGAAATATAGCTTTATATTTTACTATTTTATTAAATGAAAAAAGTATCCGTTTAAAAGGATATCTAGTAAGAGATTTTGAAAAAATACTATTACAAGATACATTAAATTTACCTATAAAATCAGATGAATCTGTAGACTATGACTTTATGGAAAGATATATTCATGATATAGAAATAGAATATATCCATAATATATATACTATTCTAACAGAATCTAATTTTAATAATATATATTTGAATGAAATAGAAAAACAAGTTTTAAATGATTATGATAATGGTAAAATAAAGATGAAAAGGTTTATTATTGGTGATTTGTTTTTTAAGATTAAAACTAATAAACTAAATTATTCATTATCAGATTTACCCAAAAAAGCGTCTTATGAATTTGATTTGCCTGCAACTACTTCCACTACAAATAATAGGGGTATTAGTTGTTATGTGAAAAGAAACGAAGCTACAGTTATAAATAATTGTTTATTAGTTCTGTCTAATGGAGATGCTGGATATATATATTATCATAAAAATGATTTCACTATTCTTCAAGATACCTATGCTATAAAATACAAAGGCAGAGAGTTAAATAAGAATCAATATTTATATTTTGAGTCAGTAATGAATGAAAAAGTTAAACCAAATTTTAGTTATAATAATAAAGCTACATGGGATAGAGTTAGACAAATAGAAATTTTTCTGCCTGTAAAAAATAACGAATCTATTGATTATGATTTTATGGAAAATTATATCAGTGCTGTAGAGAAAGAAACTATTAAAAGTATAATTGATTGGAATAATAAAAAGATTAAAAACTTCAAATAAATTAAAGGCTTATATCTAACGCCCTTAAAAATATTAGAATTATCTTTATTGTCTTCGTTATCTTCGTTATAAGGACTTATTTTTT
>CAKVCJ010000239.1 GCA_934725655.1 uncultured Brachyspira sp. | reverse complement strand
AATAAGCAGATATATTTCCAGCATTTCCAACAGGTATAGCTAAATAATCAGGAGCTTTCCCTAAAGTATCGCAAATCTCGAATGCAGAAGTTTTTTGACCTTGAAGCCTAAAAGGGTTAATTGAGTTTACCAATGTGATTGGGTATTTATTTGTAATGTCAATAACAGCCTTTAACGCCTCATCAAAGTTTCCTTTAATAGCTATAACTTTAGCACCATACATCAAAGCTTGAGCTAATTTACCTAAGGCAATATTTCCATCTGGAATAACTACTATACATTGAATGCCGCTTCTTGCCGCATAGGCAGCAGCAGATGCAGAAGTGTTTCCTGTAGAAGCACACATTATAGCTTTAGAGCCTTCTTCAAGTGCCTTAGCAACTGCCATTACCATTCCTCTATCTTTAAATGAACCTGTAGGATTAAGTCCGTCATATTTAAAATATAATTCTATGCCGCCAAGTGCTTTTCCTATCTTTTCTGCTTTTATTAATGGAGTGTTTCCTTCATGCAATGTTATTAATGGGGTTTTATCTGTAATAGGCAAATATTCTTTATATTCTCTTAAAAGTCCGTTCCATATTTTCATATAATAATCCTTTACTATTTTTTATTATTACAAATAGTATTTTTATGATATAACATAAATAATAATTTTTCAAGATGTTTTAATAAAGTTTAGAATAAAATATATTTAATTTTTTGATAATTATTAAGCATAAGTATCAACATTATTTCCCTTATCTTTTGGGGCAGATATTGCAGATTTTGTTACCCCGCCAGAAATATAAACTCTTTTACATTCTGGGCATATAGATGTATTTAATGTAACATTTTGAAATAATACTTCGCCTCCAGACTTTTGAGCATTTCTTTCATTGTTTGCAACATGCTCTTGTTCATGAGAGGCTACGGCTGAAGGCGCATTGGATGGGCTTATATGTGTTGGGGTTTTAAAAGACACTCCTATATCATTAGAACCGTCTTGATATGTTCTATTTGCACAAGTCTTACATACGCCTACTTCGCTTATTGGAGTTTTTTTGCTTGCCGAAACAGCTGAAATATTTGCAATGTTATTTGAATTTCTATAAGCACCTATTTCCATATAAACCGCCTTTTTAATTACTCTAATACATTATTATAAACCCATAAAAATAAATATCAATAAATTTTAAAACTCAATTATAGAATTTAAAATCTATTTAATACCCTCCACTTATTAACTCATTAAACTCATCAAAAAATTTTATATTATCTTTTAATACTGCCTTATAATACTCTATACCCATTATTTCATCAGGAGTTTCATATTTTAATATCGTTCTTCTTTTTTCTTTTGTAAGCATATTTATTATATTGCAAGCCGCATTCTCAAAATATTTTTTATATAACTCATTTATAATATCATAAATTTATATGAGCAAAATTATTTTGTGCTAGGGCCAAACTTAAATCCTACCTGCAACCCTATATCAAAACTAGAATAACTAACATCTTCAACCGCCAAGTAATTACCAAACTGAGGATAATTATTAATAAAATCATTGTTTATAGAATACACTGTAGGCTCTAAACCAAAATCATACCCTAAATATAATCCCACATTAATAGCTAAGTTTTGTGCAAAGAATATAGAATAATCAAAAGTTAATTTTATATAAGGTATAACTTTAGTAATAAAATTACTAGAAATATAATTATAATCAATTTTAGTGTTTCCTTTAACATCTCCCACTTTAGAATAATATTTACCAGCTAAAGGCACCTTTACTCCTCCGCCAATTCCTATAGCAAAATTATAAATATTAAACTTTGGAAGTATTCCAACTTGAAGGCTTTCAAAAGTATATGTATCAGAAATATTTTTGTTAAGTTTGCTTATATAAGAATAACTATCATGACTATAACCAACTTCTCCAAGCACGCTCACACCCATATTAGTATTAATAGCAAACATATATCCCAACTGAACAGAAACACCAGCATCTAATCCAATACCATTATTTTTGCCAATAGCATTTCTAACTTCTCCATTATGAAGATTATTATAATACTCACCCCAATCAGTTAAATCATACTCATAAACTCCAAAACTCATACCAACAGGCACATTTAAAATAAACTCAAATCCGCTAGCAGCAAAACTTGCAGCCGTTATAAAAATAAAAGCAAAAATAGAAAATATAATTTTTTTCATAATTGCACCGCCAATTTTATAATATAATTATAATATATATATTATTATAGCTTTTTTATAACTTTTTTCCATAATTTTATACATTTTTTATTTTTTTATTTACACAGAATTAATACTAAAATAGCAAATATTTTCTAATATCCAATAATAGCAGAATCAGTTCTGTAGTCGCACCCGCCATATAATACATTATTCTCATTTCTAAATACTATCTGCCCCCTTCCAAAATAACCAAAACCATTTAACTTATCTTTTTTTATTATATTATGCCCCTTGCTTTGAAGCTCTAATGCCAAATTACTGTCAAAGTTATGTTCTATTTCTATATTTTTTTCCCCCACCCATTGCCATCTTGGCTTATCTAATGCACTCTGCGGATTAAGGTTATCATCTATCATATTTCTTAAAACCTGCAAATGCCCCTGAGGCTGCATAAAAGCCCCCATTACTCCAAATGCTCCAATAGGTTTATTGTCTTTGCATAAAAAACCAGGTATTATAGTATGATAAGGCTTTTTTCTTGGTGCTATAAAATTTGCTGATGATTTATCTAATGAAAAATTAGCTCCCCTATTATGGAGTGCAATCCCCGTTTCTGGTATCACTATACCCGAACCAAACCCCATATAATTACTCTCTATAAAAGAAACCATATTTCCATAAGAATCAGCAGCTGCTAAATAAACCGTATCTCCGCTATTAAATATATAATTTGAAGGCTCTAATGCTTTATTTTTAGTTATAAGTTTTGCCCTTTCTTTGGCGTACTCTTTTGAAAGCATTTCCTCAACTTTCACTTTCATATGTTTTTCATCTGCTATATATTTTTTTGTGTCTGTGAATGCAAGTTTTAATGCTTCTATATCATAATGCGTATTTAACTCATCAAAATTGCTAAGTATATTTAATGCCATAAGCACTGTTATGCCATGTCCATTTGGTGGTATCTCATAAACATCATAGCCTCTATAATTTGTAGTGATAGGCTCTACCCAACTCGGATAATAATCATTTAAATCTTCTTTAGATAAATAGCCTCCATATTTTTTCATAAATCTATCTATCTTCTCAGCAATCTCTCCCCTATAAAAACTCTCTGCATAAGTATTTCCTATTTCAAATAAAGTTTTTGCATGATGAGGAAGTTTCACAATATTTCCAACTTCTGGTGCTTTGCCGTTAGAACTAAAAGTGTCAAACCAATATTTAAACTCTTCTTTATTATGAGAAACTTTTAAATAATTATTAAAAGCAATATTCCAATCAAAAGCCACTTGAGGCTGCAAAGCATATCCTTCTTCAGCATATCT
>CAKVCJ010000238.1 GCA_934725655.1 uncultured Brachyspira sp. | reverse complement strand
TATTACTACTGCTTCTGGTACTAATTTAATTTACACTTTTACTCAAAATGTAGAAATAGTAACTAATAATCAGTAAGAAATATTTAAGAAATATTTTTTATAACTAAATATAGAGTGTTGGATATTATTCTAACACTCTTTTTTTATTTATATGTATTAAAATATATATAACTCTTAAACAGTTTTATGGTTATTATTATAGTTGAGATTTTATATTTTTTGTATTATAATGCTTTTTTATTAGTTTAGATTATAAGTATATTTAATAAATATTTTTGAGGATATAGATAAAATATGATTTCTGTTAAGAATTTAACTAAATATTATGATGATTTTCAGGCTTTGAAAGGCATTAGCTTTGAAATAAAATCTGGAGAGATTGTTGGTATATTAGGGCCTAATGGTGCTGGTAAATCTACTACTTTAAGAATATTAACATCATACCTTTCGCCTACAAGCGGAGATGCTATTATAGATGGAAAAAGTATTTTAGATAAAGATATAGAGGTAAAAAAGATAATAGGATACCTTCCAGAATCTGCTCCTTTATATAATGATATGTGTGTTTTTGATTATTTAGTTTATATGGCAGACATACAAGAGTTAGATAGAAATAAATTGTCAGAGAGACTTAATTATGTAGTGGAGGCTTGTTCTCTTAAAGATGTAATATCAAAACCAATAGGTGAGCTTTCTAAGGGCTATAAGCAGAGAGTAGGGCTTGCTGGGGCTATTATACATGACCCTAAAATACTTATATTAGATGAGCCTACAAATGGACTTGACCCTAATCAGATTGTTGAAATTAGAGAGCTTATTAAAGAACTTGGAAAAGAAAAAACTGTTTTAATATCTACTCACATATTAAGTGAAGTGGAGGCTGCTTGTTCGAGGGCTATTATTATAAACAAAGGAACTATTATTGCTGATAATGACCCTAAACATCTAAGTGTTGACAATAAAATATCATCTATTAAACTTTCTCTAAAAACTAATGACAGTTTTGAAATTATAAAAACAAAATTAAATAGTTTAGATAATATTAAAGATATAGTTTTAATTGAAGAAGATGATAATATAAAAACAATTACTATAAAAACAACTGACAAAGAGCCTATTGAAAATGTATATAAATTTATTAAAAATACTGATTGGATAATATATGAGTTTGTGAAAGAGAAAGAGAACTTAGAAACTGTATTCCATACACTAACTAAAGGAGAAAATTAATGACTAATATTTTTTCTTTTAATAAAACAAAAATAATATTAAAAAAAGAATTAAGACATATATTTTTGTCTCCAATAGCTTATATATTTTCTGCAATATTTTTAATAGCTTCAGGAATATATTTCTTCTCAAGATTTTTTATAATATCGCAAAATGATATGCAGGATTATTTTTCAATTTTGCCTTTTATACTTTCTTTAATAATACCTCCTATCACAATGGGGGTATTATCGAGTGAGTTTTCAAGCGGTTCTTATGAATTAATAAGCACTCAATCTGTAACTACATTAGATATTATAATGGGTAAGTTTTTATCTGCTGTAGTATTTATGCTCTTTGCTTTAGTGCCTACAATACTTTATCCTATTACTTTGCTTTTTTTGGGCAGATTAGATATTGGACCTGTGATAGGCGGATATGTTGGAAGCGTATTTTTAATATCAGCTTTATGTGCTATAGGAGTATTTGCTTCATCTGTTACAAAAAATCAGATAATAGCTTTAATTGTTGCTTTGGCTATAATGGTATCTCTTAATATATTATTAAAATTTTTAGGGCTTCTTTTTCCTAATACTTCTAATTTTATATTATTTATTAGCGGAGATTATCATTTTGCAAATATTGCAAGAGGGGTAATAGATTTAAGAGATATTGTTTATTTTCTTTCTGTAACAACTATATTTTTGTATTTAGCAAATATTATTCTTCAAAATAGAAAATAATATAATTAGGATAAACATATGAATAAAAATTTAAAAAAAATAATAATTCTTTTAGTTGTATTAATTATCATTAGCTTTGCTGCTTTTTTCACTACTAAGTATAAGAAACAGCAATTAATAGCAAATAAGCCGAGAACTCAGATTTTTGAGCTTAATGAAACTAATGTAAATAAATATCATCTTGTATATGATAATCAGGATATTACAGTTGAAAAGAAAAATGATATTTGGACTATCACTTCTCCAGAGAATGATTATAAAGTTGATCAAATGGAGGCTTTTGCGAATGTTAAGAATTTCAATACTCTCAATATAGATTTGATAATAACAAACTTAAGCGAAGTTGATTCTTTTGGTTTGGATAATCCTACTAATGAGTTTACGGTTTGGGACGGCAAGAAGGAACATAAAATATATGTTGGAAATAAGACACCTGACGGCGAGAGATATTATGTGAAGTATAATGATGAATATTTTAGTGTGGAGTATGTTTATATAGAGGCTCTTAAAAAAACAATAGATATGCTTAGAGATAAAGAGATATTTGAAAGCCCTATAGTTTTAGATTCTGTAAAAATGATAGAAGTTTCTACTAAGGATTATACTAACACTATAAAAAAATTAAATAGAACTAATTGGGTTGTAGATGATTTGGCTGAGCAGACTGATTTAGATAAGGCATATAGAGATTTTGAAACTTTATCTTTAGTAAAAGCATCTGCTTTTGTATATGAACAAGATTTGATGAAGCAGTTATTTAAAGTTCCAGATGCTGTTATCACAATATATATGCAAGATAATACTAAAGAAGTTTATGAATTAGTATATACTGTAGACGATAGAATATACGTAAAACCTAAAAGCGATATAGTTTATGAGGTAGATTATTCTATATATGATGCAGCTATGAGAAGTAAAGATTATTATGAAAAAAGCGATAGTGTAGAAGATAATGAAGAAGCATTAAATTCTGAAGAGAGTCTTAAATTATACGAAGGTTTAGAAAAATAATTTTATAAAAATAATTTGAGGATAAAATTATGAAAAAACATATTCCTAATTTACTTAGCTTTAGCAGAATTATTTTATCGCCGTTAGTGATATTTTTATATTTTTATAATTCTATCATTACGGCAGTGCTTGCTTTAATATTTTTAATTATTTTAGAGATAACTGATGCTTTAGACGGTATGCTCGCAAGAAAATTAAATATAGTGAGTGATTTGGGCAAGGTGTTAGACCCTTTTGCTGATACTGTTTTTCATATCACTATGTTTACAATATTTTTGTATGAAGGTTCTATGCCTATGTGGATGTATATTATTTCGCTTTATAGGGATATGTTTTCTATGTTTGTAAGGATACTTGGAGGACTTAGGGGATTTGCTGTGGCTGCCAAGTTTAGCGGTAAATTAAAAACTGCTTCAAGGGCTCTTGCTGTTGTTATAATATTTTTAATAAAGATACTAAAATATACTTCTATAGCATTGCCTTATGATAAGATAATATACTATAGTTTACTCGTTGTAACAATTATTACAATATATTCATTTTTTGATTATATGCCTCTTCTTAAAGGAAAGACAG
>CAKVCJ010000237.1 GCA_934725655.1 uncultured Brachyspira sp. | reverse complement strand
TTTGTTTATCTACAATAATACTTTCGCTTTTATATAAGTTTAGACCTGATGAGCTTAAATTTATATTTGTAGATAAAAAGAGAGTTGAGCTTTCTATATATAACGGCATACCGCATTTAATGTCTCCTGTTGTTTCTGATGAGAAAAAGGCTACTATAGTGTTAAGATATATTGTAGACATAATGGAGAAAAGATACGAAAGAATGGAGAGATTCTTCGTTAGAAATGTTAAAACTTACAACGAAAAAGTAAAACAGCTTCTTAAAGAGGGAGAGACAGAGTTTAACGGAGAGCCTTTGGAGTTATTTCCGTATATAGTTTTGGTGATAGATGAGCTTCACAATTTGATGGTTGTTGCATCAAAAGAGGTTGAGGATTTAATATCACGTTTGGCTGGTATGAGTAGGGCGGTTGGAATACACTTAATAATCGCTACACAAAGACCTTCTGCCGATGTTGTTACTGGTGTTATAAAGGCTAATTTGCCTACAAGAATTGCATTCCAAGTGCCTAACAAAACAAACTCACGCATTATAATAGATATGTCTGGTGCTGAGCAATTACTCGGTAAGGGAGATGCTTTATTCTGTGCCTCTGGAAGTCAGATGCCTGAGAGAGTTCAGGGAGCTTTTGTTTCTGACAATGAAGTTAAGAAGGTGGTTGATTATTTATCTGGAGAGATGTCGCCTATGTTTGATGAGAGCTTAATTGCGGCATTAGAGGGAAGCGATGATGACAAAAATACTGATGAAGAGGATATATTAGATGAAGAGCTTTGGGAGGATGCTGTTGAGCTTGTAGCAAGGACTGGTAAAGCGAGTGCATCATTTTTACAACGCCGTTTGAAGATAGGCTACAACCGTGCAGCAAGAATAGTAGAGATTATGGAGCGTCAGGGTATTGTGGGGCCAGAAAATGGTTCTAAGCCAAGGGAAGTGCTAATTACATTAGATGATAGATAATAAAATTTTAAGGCTCGTTTACAGTTGGTAGGCGGGCTTTTTTTATATATACAAAGTTTATATAAAAAACTTATTTTGAATTGCTTTCTATTATTTTAGTTATATATTCATCGTCTTGCAATCTATTGTTTATATCATCTTTTTTATTATCTTTATCATTGCAAGAAACAATAAAACTAAATAATATTAGAGTTAGTAATAATAATATTTTTTTATACATAAAAACTCCAAATATTAAGTAACATACTTTTATATATTATCGGAATATGTATTATTCAAAATTAATTATTTGAAAGATATTTACAAAATATTGTTGTTTTCAATAAAAAAGCTTTTACTAAAAAATAATTTATATTAAATTAACATTTTAAAATGATAAAAATATTTCTTTTATATATTTGAAGTTATCATAATATATTAAAGCTGCAGTATAACATATTTTATAATAAAACTATAATTATTTTTTATTTATTAAAACAAAAGACGTAACAACTATAGAAAAAAATACTGCTGAACAAAAAAGAAAATCTTCTATTGTGATGTTATAGCTGTATTTTATAAAATTCTTATCATGCCTAAATGGGGTGGGTTTAGAGTCTCCATCTGGACCTTTGCATTCTTCTTGAGAGAAAATAACTATAAATATTGCAATAATTAAAATCTTTTTCATAAAAAACCCAATAATATTTTTTATAATAATATACATTAAAAAAATATGCAATTATTAATATTATAATAATTAAAAAAATTTTATTTTTTATTAGAAATATAATATAATTAAAAAATGAAAAAGAGTATAATGAAACTTCCAAAATCTGTAGCAAATCGAATAGCTGCTGGAGAGATAATAGAGAGGCCTTCTTCAATGCTTAAAGAGCTTCTTGAGAATGCTGTTGATAGCGGAGCTGATAATATAGAGGTTAGTGTTGAAGAGGCTGGAATAAAAACTATGATAGTAGAAGATAATGGGAGCGGTATAGCTTTTGAGGAGCTTCCGTTGGCTATTACTCATCATGCTACTAGTAAAATTTATTCTATAGAAGATTTGGATAATATATATACCTTAGGATTTAGGGGTGAGGCATTAGCTTCTATAGCGGATGTTACAAATTTAGAGATAGTTTCAAAGAGCATTGATGAAAAAACAGGCGGAAAGATTGTTGTTGAGGCTGGAAAAATATTAGAGCACAAGCCTTATGCTTCTGTTAATGGCACTAAGATTACTGCTAAAAACCTTTTTTTTAATATACCTGCAAGATACAAGTTTTTAAAGCATACATCAAGAGAGTTTTATTTAATTAAAGAAGTGTTTGATATGGAGGCTTTGGTTCAGCCTAATATCACTATGAAGCTATATAATAATGGTAAATTAGTGAATAGTTATTTAAAAGTTGATAATTTAAAAGATAGAATAGAAAATTATTTGAATGATAGTAATGTATTTTCAAATTTAATAGAATTAAATATAGAGAAAAATGATATAAACATATACGGACTTTTTTCTAATTCTAAAATAAGTCAGTCTATAAAAAAAAATAATTTTATATTTTTAAATAATAGACCAATAGAAAATAGGGTTATTGCTTATGCTATAAAAAATGCTTATTCTAACTCTATACCGAAAGAGAGATATCCGTTTTTCTTTTTATATATTAATGTAGATACAAACAAAGTTGATGTTAATGTGCATCCAAGTAAGAAGGAAGTGAGAATAAAAAATGAAAGGGATATTTCCGGCATAATTTATAATGCCATATACAATAATATTAATAGTGTGAATAATTTTTCTTCTATTAATATAGAAGTTGATATTGATAAAGATATTACTCCAACATTTCCACTACAAAGCAATAATAATAATATAACTACGAATAATTCTGCTAATAATTTTAATAATGAAGTAAAAAATAATAATTTTGAGGCTGTATTTAATAATAATGAATTAGCTTCTAATATTAATAATGAGTCAAATAATAAAAATGATATAAATAATAATAATTTAGAACTTCAAAAAAATAATTCAGAGTTTGGCGAGTATGTAAAAGCAGTAGGGCAGGTTTTCTCTTCATACATTATAGCCGAGAGAGGAAATGAAATGTATATTATAGATCAGCATGCAGCATACGAAAGGCTTAATTATGAGAGAATATACAAAACTTTAATGAGCGGCAAATTGGAATATGAGAAACTGCTTATACCTTCTGAAATAGAATATAGAGATTATGAAATAGATATATTAAACTCTTCAAAAGAACAAATAGAATCCATAGGAATAAAGTTTGAAGCTAACTCAAAAAATAGCATTATAATAGATGAAGTTCCAATATACATTCCAAAGAATCAAAAAATAGAAAAAATTATTAAGGACATTTTAGATATATATATTTCTAAAGAGAGCAATAATAGTTTAGAAAAATTAATAAAACATACATGCAGCACAATATCTTGTAAATATTCACCAAAGGCAGGAGATAAACTTTCTCTTAACGACATGCAAACATTACTTGATTTGCTTGAAGAAGAAAATATATTAACTAATTGCCCGCATGGAAGACCATTTGTTTTAAGACTTTCAAAAG
>CAKVCJ010000236.1 GCA_934725655.1 uncultured Brachyspira sp. | reverse complement strand
CTATTTTATAAGGCTCATCAAAATAATCAGTTTCAATCTCATAGCTTATGCTAAACACCCCTTCCTCTTCGCTTCCTGCAGTAGAACTAATAGCCTCATATATAGCCATAGAAAGAAGGTCTGAGAAATATGTAGGGTCATTTAATACTCTTAAATTAAAATCTCTGTTTAAGAAATTTTGGTCTTCAACTTTAAGACTAACAGGTATCATAGTATCTTCAGGCACTTCGCCATATACTCCAGACACTCCAAAAGTGCCGTCATAAACAGTATAACCCAAATAATTAGAATAAGCAGCACCTATCTTAAAAGAAGAAGCAACAGACGCCACTATATGATTAATATAAGCCCTCGAAACAGGAGCTCTTAAATGTCCTTTGCCCCACATAGAGTGCCCAAAAAGCAAAAACTTCTCATCATCAGTATGCGAAACAGTACCAACACCCGCTATAGATAAATCTCCATCAACCAAAACTATAGCAACAGAATCCCCAAACAAAAACTTGCTGCTTTGATTGGTGTCAGATACAGTTCCTCCAGCCTGCATAGGATAAAAACCCATCTCTTTAAACTTTGAAGAATATTCATTAAAAGAATTAGCATTAAACCCAGAAAAAAGCAAAGGAGTTTGCAAAGCATTTCCGCTTTTTAATCCTGTAGGTCTCATATTAGTATCATTATATAATTTATACATCTCTTCTATAGGAGTAACACCTGCAATAGGGTCTTTAGAATAATTCCAACCGAAAGCCAAAGCGCCGGCAATTTTACCGTCAAAATATATAGGAGAGCCGCTCATTCCTGCAACAGTGCCGGAATGCTCTAAATTAAGACCCTCTAATTGTATAAGTATAGCATCGCTTCCATTCCACATCTTTCTTAATACAGATATTACTTTTACTTTAAATGGCTCTACATTTGTGCCGTGTATTACAGTGTAGCCCACTCCTTCCATCCCCTCTTTTATTTCACTCATAGGTATCACCTCTGGATTATCAGGAGGCATTGGAGGAAGCTGTTCTTCTTGTGCGAATAAAAAATTAACTGATAGTATAAAAATTATAAATGCTATTTTTCTCATAATGTCCATATCTAATAATTTGAATTTTATAAATAATAATAACCTATATTTTACATAATAATAAAAAATTATATAATAGTTTTTTATTTTATACAAATACTTTTAAATAATAATAAAATTGCTTGACTTATTATAAATGTTGTTTATCATTATAAAAAAATAATAACTTTATATTAAGGAGTTTAATTATGGCTAGAGTAAAGTTTATAGAATATGAAGAAGCTAAAGGTAAAGTAAAAGAGGCTTTTGATTATCATATTAAAAAAAGCGGAAGCGTTACAAATATGAAAAAGGTTCTTCTTAATGATTATGTAACTTATGATACTATGATGGGTTGGTATACTTCATACGACAGACTTGTTGAAGTTGTAGGAGAGAGAGCTGCTATGATATTAGCACATTCAGTTTCTACTACTAACGGATGTATATTATGTTCTTTATTTTTTATAAGAGATTTGAAAGCTATAGGAGATGACCCTAAAAATCTTAAACTAAATGAAAAAGAAGAACTATTATCTCAATTGGGAAGACAGATGGTAAAAGACCCTAATGGTGTTACTGATGAACTTATGAATAAATTAAAAAAACACTTTAATGATCAAGAAATAGTTGTTATAGTTGGATTTGTTGCTTGGATGATAGCTTATAATATCTTTAACTCTACACTTGATATAGATTTAGATGAATCTTTAATACCTATAAAAGGCGAGTTTGAAAAAGAAACTTGGAGAGCTAAAAATAATTAATTTTATTTTTTTGAAATTAAATAACAAGAGCTTTTATTAATAACTCTTGTTATTTTTTTGTATATACTAAAACAAATATAGTTTGTCATAGAATTTATTTTTTGCAACTTTTTCCCGTAGCTATGCCCCCACACCTAAAGGTACTTCCTACGGTCGCAGGCACTTCTTTCGGTCGCTCTGCGGACTTCGTCAAAGTTGTAAAAAGTACAAATATTTAGCTTTATATTTATGGAATATGTATTAAATATAGTATAAAACCTAAATTTAGCTTAAAAATGAAGTACCTTTAGGCATGGCTGTGAAGGCGGGAAAAGCTGAATAAAAAACTTTACAACAAAATTATATATATGACTTTTAAAACTTTAAAAAATATTTTTTGGAAATAGAAATGGTAAGCATAATCATCACAACAAGAAACTCTGAAAACTTTATTGCAGACTGCATAAATGCTATAAAAAACTCTAATTATAAAGACACAGAAATAATATTAGTAGACAATAATTCAACCGACAAAACTGTAGAAATAGCAAAAGAATTAGGAGCAAAAACTTTTATTAAAGGCCCTGAACGTTCTGCTCAAAGAAACTATGGAGCTGAAATGTCTTGCGGTGAAATAATAGGATTTTTAGATGTTGATATGACTTTGTCAGAAAATGTTATCACAGAATGCTTAGAAGTTTTTAATAATAACAAAAATATTCAAGCCTTATATATACCAGAAAAAATATTTGGAAATAGTTTTTTTAATAGAGTGAGAAGTTTTGAACGTTCTTTTTATGATGCTACTGTAATAGATGCTGTTCGTTTTTTTAGAAGAGAAGCATTCCTCAAAATAGGAGGTTTCGACTCAAACCTAAACGGCACTGAAGATTGGGACATTGACAGACGCATAAAACAAATAGGAAATGTTGATATAATAAAATCTCCTCTATATCATCATGAAAATCATACCCTTAAAGACTATATAGTAAAAAAAAGCTACTACGCATCAAACTTTAATAATTACTTTGATAAATGGGGATATGATGAAACAACTAAAAAACAGTTTGGATTATTTTATCGCTATTTTGGGGTTTATATAGAAAAAGGCAAATGGAGAAAATTATTATTTCACCCTATTTATACAATATCTATGTATTTTTTGAGATTTTTAATTGGAATAGTTTATATATTATCAAAATTTAATATATCAAAGAAAGAAAATGTATATAAAAATACAAATCAATAAATAATATATCTAAACAACTATATTTTGTAAAAGAAAAATATTTTTAATTTTTTTATTTGTGCAAGCTTTTATTAATAGATACACATTCTTTGCAACACACATCTTCTTTTTTACAAATAAAAGTAATGCCTTTAGTAAATAGAGTACTAAAAACAATAAAAAATTTACAAACTTAAAAATTTTCAGAATATATCTAAATAATTATAATTTATCAATTTTTATTTATTTGCAAATAGAGTCATAATTTATTAAGGCTATAAAAACTTATAATATGTTACTAAAATGCTTTATATGTAAAATAAGTTCTTTATTTTGTGTAATAATAAGCAATAAACCGCACGTATAAAGTGCATTGAATAAAGGTAGACAGTACCGTGCGGAGAGATGCCGCGGTTGACAAACTTAAAAATTTTTAGTATATACTTATTATAACTATTAAAAACTTTAGGAACAACAATGAAAGCTTTAGTTTATATTGGAGATAAAAAAATAGAATTAAAAGAAATAGAAAATCCAAAG
>CAKVCJ010000235.1 GCA_934725655.1 uncultured Brachyspira sp. | reverse complement strand
ATTTATATAAAATTTTATCATCTTCAACAAGCATGTTTCCAGTAGATGCATTTAAGAAAATTTTTGTAGAAGCAGCCTTATCTATAATCTGTTTTATATCTTCGCTATTGTCAGACTTACTTCCCCCAAAATGAAATCCATAATCAACATAAGATTTGCCAATCATCATATTCTTTTTTTCTTCTAATTTTTCTTTTGTTATAGTATTTGGAATGGTGTTTGGCATATCCAAAAATGTTGTAACACCGCCTCTTGCTGCCGCTTTGCTTCCAGAATAAAAATCTTCTTTATGTGTAAGCCCGGGGTCTCTCATATGAACATGAGGATCTACTATACCGCATAAAACATAATTATAATTAGCATCTATTATTACATCATCTTTAATATCATTATTATTATTGATATCTATTTTTTTTATTTTCCCGTCTCTTATAATAATAGATGCTATATTATTATTACATGCTAATTTAGCATTTTTTATTATCATTTTGTTATCTCTTTATTACAATAATAACAAAAATCTCCATAACTTCTTCTTGCTACTTTATTTTTTGTCTCTTCAAAATGAGTAACACATTTTTTATTTTGACATACAACTTCTTTATTTTCTATTAATTCATAATCTTTTTCTTTTTTCTTAGCTTTACTTTCTATAATTCCTGTAGCAAGAGACAACATAGCCATTCTTATAGGAACGCCATTTTTAGCCTGTATAAAATATTTAGCATATTTAGTATCATCCAAATCAATACTAATTTCATCAACTCTTGGAAGCGGATGCATTATTATCATATCTTCTTTACATTTTCCTACTATTGTAGCCTTTGAAATATTAAATGCATGTTTTACTTTTTCATAATCATCTGCACTTTCAAAACGTTCTCTTTGTATTCTTGTCATATATAAACAGTCAATTTCTTTTAATATTTCTTCATAATTATTCATTTTATGATATTTTATACCAGCATCATCTAATTCTTTTAATATATAATCAGGAATCTGAATAATATCAGGTGATATATAATAAAACTCTCCATTAAACATTTTTAATGCTTTAGAAAGAGAATGAACTGTTCTTCCATATTTAGTATCTCCAACGAATGCTATTTTTTTATTTTCCATATCACCCAATTCTTCTCTTAAAGTATACAAATCAAGTAATGTTTGGCTAGGATGTTCATTAGAACCGTCTCCAGCATTAATAATAGGGCAGTCAGTAACCTCTTCAGCAAATTTAGCAGCTCCGTCTATATTATGTCTCATAACAATCACATCCGAATAAGCAGAAACCATTATTATAGTATCTCTCAAAGATTCTCCTTTTTTTATAGAAGAAATATCAGGATTATCAAATCCTATTACATTCAAGCCCATTTTATATGCTGCTGAATTAAAAGAAAGTCTAGTTCTTGTAGATGGCTCAAAAAAGATGCTTGTCATTATCATACCATTCATCATTTTTCTTCTTTCCATATTAGGAGTATTATCTAATTCTTTTGCAATATCCAATACTTCTAAAATTTCTTCTTTTGACATTTCTTTGATACCTATAAAATTTTTCATTGTAACATCCCTTAAAATAATTTAGTTTTTTTACAGCATAAAAAAAGGGAATAAAATCACAAAATAGTAATTTTATTCCCTTTTAAAAATTCTGTATTTGTTAATTTAAACAAATATAGGAAACGCGACAACAAGTAAAATATGTTTTTTATTATACCATTCATAACAATTCCCTATACTGTATAAATTGAAATAATTATATATTAAATCTTAAAAAAGTCAAATAAAAAATTATATTTTTTTAATATTTTTTTATTTAATTAAAAAATAAATATCTAATTATTTACTTTAACAATATTATATATTATAATTTATATATAATTATATGTGTATTTTTTATTATGTTAAAAAAAATAATAATATATTCGCTTTTTGCTATCTTAATCTATAGTACCTCCAGTCAAAAACTATTTTCATACTTCCCAACAGGTTCAGCATTAGGATTTTCTTTGAGATTTAGTTTTCCGCTTCAAGCATCATTAGCTGTAACAGGAAAATTTGAAGGAATACCTTTTATGTTTGGCGGAATATTAAACCTTGGTATAGCTTCTAAAGGAGTATCTTGGTTCGGTTTTAGTGCAAGTGCAGATTGGTGGGGATATACAAGCAGATTAGGACAATTAGGTGATTCTGATGTAATGTTATATTTAGGCCCCGGAATAGAAGCTATTTTTAATTTTGGAACTAAATATCTAAATATAGAAGCAGATTTTAGAATACCAGTTGGAGTCTCATTTATAGTAGAAAAAGATTGGGAAATATTTTTGCAATTAACTCCTGCATTAAATGTTATATCTGTAGGAACTAGAGGTTTTGCAACATTTGGTTGGTATCCAGAAAATAGCGGCTGGGCTTTTAGTGATTTCTTTAGGTTTTACGGTGATTTTGGATTTAGGTATTGGTTTTAGATGTAGGTATTTATTTTGCGGATAAAGTATATCTTCCGATAATGTATATTATGTTAACTCATGCATGCGGAATTTTATTATTCAATAATTAATATATTATTTTAATTATATTATTTATACTATTCTTCTCATATATATTCTCAATACAACAAATAAAAAATCTTGTACAATATTTTCCTTGACAAAAGATTATTGATAAATTATCATATTAAAAAAAATTAATTTACGAATAAAAATCAAATAAATATAAAAAATTGGAGTTTAAAAAAATGCCAACTTTAAAAACAAGCATATCAGGAATTAGAGGAATTATTGGTGATGGTTTAGATATAAGCACTATAGTAGATTACACATCTGCATTTGCATCTCTTTTTCCAAAGAAAGCAAAAATTTTAGTAGCAAGAGATACAAGGATAACAGGCGAATCTATATTAAATGCTGTAGTAGCTACATTGATGGCATCTGGAATAAATGTAATAGATATAGGAATAACGCCAACACCAACTGCATTATATATGGTTGAAAAACTAAAAATACATGGCGGAATTATGATATCAGCGAGCCATAATCCTATAGAATGGAATGCTTTAAAACTTATAGGCAAAGGCGGGCATTTTTTAGATGAGAAAGCAGTTAATGAACTTATGAAGCTTTATGATAAAAAGGCCAAAAGATTTGTTAAGGCATTAGAGACGGGAACTTATCAAAAAATAGATAATGCTATAGAAGAGCATATAAAACGCATTTTAAGATTTATAAATGTTGATAAGATAAAAAAGGCTAATTTTAAGGTTGCTTGCGATTATGTTAATGGTACTGGTTTATTTGCTACGCCGCCATTATTAAAAGCATTAGGAGTGAAAGAAGTTTCTATAAATAAAGAGCATACTGGTAAATTTGCCCATGTTGCAGAGCCTTCTCAAGCAAGTATGAAAAGTTTATCTGAGTTAGTAAAGAAAAACAAAGTAAATATAGGGTTTACTCAAGACCCTGATGCTGACAGACTTGCTTTAGTTCTTGATGACGGAACTATAATAAGCGAAGAATATACTTTAGCTTTATGTGCTAAATATTTATGGTTATCTGGAAAAGGAAATGCCGCTG
>CAKVCJ010000234.1 GCA_934725655.1 uncultured Brachyspira sp. | reverse complement strand
CCAGTTCTTTTACCGAGTAGGTACCTTTCGGTATTGGTATAAAAGAACCTCATATCCTTCGGATACGCTTCGCGAAGAACTGCATTTTTTATCTCAAATCATATTTGTATATGTTTTTATTTCTATGCACTTTTTGCAACTTTTTGCTGCGGGAAAAAGTTGAATAAAATAAACTTATTGAAAAAATATATTTTTTCAGCATATAATTAATTAAAGCACTATTCTGTCATTGCCTTGTCGTTTTACCAACTTTTCTCTCTCTAAAGCATTAAGTATAGGTATAGTATATTTTCTGGATAATCCCGTTCTCTCTTTAACTAATGCTATAGTGATAACATCATTTTTTTTAGTATTTTTCATTATTAGATTTTTTACTCTGTTATAAACTTCAATATGATAATATAGCCCTTCATCAAGATATGCAGCATATTTTAATACAGTTAGTGTTTTTATGTCTTTTATTCCATTGTTAATAGTTTTAATAATTTTTTCATCTAAGCCATTTAAATCTTCTTTTTTTAATCTTTCAATAAGCATTTTCTGTGAATTAGTAAGCTCTACTGTATCAACATATTTTTTGTATATATTATTGTCTAATGACATAATAATTTTATTTTCGAGTAAATAGTCAATAAAGGGCTTTGTAAATGAAGGCTCTATATTAAGATAATTTTTTATATCTTCAAAAGAAAAGCCGTCCTTTTTAACTTCTATTAGTTTTTTTATTCTTTCGGTTATTTCTTTTAAATAATCTTTTTTTACAAAATAATTCGCAATTTTTATAGCATACTCTGGTATATTTCCGCTAGCCAAACTATAACCATTAACACTCATTACTAAATCAGTATATTTTTTTCTTTCTATTTTGCCTAAGAAATCAGAAGCTCTATCCATAATATTTTTTCTAATAAATGGATTAGTTTTTTCACCCCAAAATATGTCTCCTGTTCCAATTATAGCACTTCCTCCGTGACTGATAAGTATTCCTCTCTCTTTCCAAAATACAGCTATTGGCTCATTGAATTTTAATCTTATAAATCTTCTATCAATTTCTTTAGTGTCATCTCTCTTATCATTATTATCTTGTTTTTTGTATAAAGGTATAATCTGTGCCACTAAGCATTCTGTGCCAATTGCAAACTCAGCGTTTTTTATCTTTCTTAAATAATCAACATCGCTATTTCCAACTAGTTCAAGTATTATTTCATCTGTGAGAAAAACATTTTCATCTTTAGAGCATAGTAAATGCCCCCTTCTAATCTCTTCTTTTTTTATGTTTTTCAAATTTAAAGCAACCCTCGAAGTAGAATGCACAATTTCTCTGTCTTGATGATATGATTGAATATTTCTTATAGATACTTCTTTTTTAGTAGGGTAGTGTATGAGAGTATCATCTCTTTTTATGTCTCCTCCTCTAATACTTCCTGTAATAGTAAGTCCAGCTCCTTTTATAGAAAATACTCTATCTACATAAATATGCGTTTTTATTTCATCTTTTGTTTTATCGTTTATTAATATATCAGTAACTCTTTCTTTTAATAAGTCTATATTAGTACCATTTAAAGCAGATACTTTTATAGTTTCTATTTCTCTTTTAAATATTCTATATAAATTTTTTTTAATATTATTTTCAGATTCATTTAATTTGTTATCATCAACAAGGTCAATTTTATTTATCACGCATACAATATTTTTTATTCCCAAAGCCAAAGCCACTTTAGCATGCTCTTCAGTCATATTCATCCACCCCTCATTGGCGCATACAACAAGCATCACTAAATCTAAGCTCCACATTCCCGCAACCATGTTTCTAATAAATCTTTCATGTCCCGGCACATCTATTACACCAATAGTAATATCATCATTAGGCTTGAAAAATCCAAAACCTAAATCTATAGTCATCTCTCTTTTCTTCTCTTCAGGCAAACGCATCATTGTAATGCCTGTTAAAGCTTTAATTAATTCTGATTTACCATGATCAACATGTCCTGCCGTACCTATGATTTTATTCATTGAAACTTCCTTTAAAACTTGCTTACTTTATAAATTAAATAATAATATCTTAAAACAATTTTTTATAAATATGCTTTTTTAATATGCTTTAAAATATTATATACATAATCCATATCTCTCTCTTCTATAGTTATTACATACATTAATATATAATCTTTTTTTACCTTGGCTATGATAGGAATATCTAAATTATGCAAATATTTTATAGTATCTTTTATATTTTTAGGTTTAAATCTTATTGCATAAGAAGTATAGAAAGTGTCAGCCATAGCACCGCCGCCTGTTTCTATATATTCCTGCACTACATCAAACCCTTTTAAATCATTAATAATTTTTAAAGCCTTTTGTTTTATAATATTTTCATCAATAGCCAATAGTCTTTCGCAATATCCCCTAAATTGTCCGGAAGTGTTAAGTCTTTTAATAAGAGTTTTTTCAAGTATAGAAAGCACAGTTTTTCCGCATCTGAAAGCCCTCATTAGAGGATGCTTATATATTTTTTCTATATACTCTTTTTTACCAACTATTATACCAGCCTGTACGCTTGAAAACATCTTATCTCCAGAAAAACAAACCAAATCAACACCTGCTTTTATTGCTGATTTAATATGTTCTTCTTCAGACATGCTTTCATCAAATATTCCAGCCCCTTCATCATAAACAAGAGGTATATTGCTTGGTATTGTATCTTTAATTTTTTTAAAAGACGGACTTTTTACAAAACCTCTAATCTTGAAATTTGAGGTATGTACTTTTAATATCATAGCTGTATTTTCTGTTATAGCTTCTTTATAATCGTTTATTGTTACTATATTTGTAGTTCCTATTTCAACGAGCTTAGCACCTGCCTCTCTCAATATATCAGGTATTCTAAATCCGCCGCCTATTTGTACTTGCTCACCTCTTGATACTATTACTTCCTTTGAAGAAGCTAATGTTTTTAAAATTAAAAAAACAGCCGCAGCATTGTTATTAACAACTAAAGCATCTTCAGCCCCAGTGAGTTTAGCTAATAAAGTATATAAAAACTCACCTCTTAAGCCTCTTCCTTCTTTGTTAATATTATATTCTAAATTGTTGCTGCATATATTTAATTCTTTAGCCTCCTGCCACACATCTTCATCAATAGGAGATCTTCCCAAATTGGTATGCATAATAGTACCAGTGGCATTTATTACTCTTTTTATAGGGAGATTAGATTTTTCTTTTAATTTTATTTCGCATAGTTTAATAATATCTTCTTTACAGTAAGCAGCGTTTGGGTTATTTTTTAATTCCGCTCTTAATTTCTCTAAAGTTTCTCTAATAATATCAGTAACTATAGGACGAGAAAGAGTCTTATGATACGGTTTTATAGACTCATGTTCCAATACGATATTGGTTTGAATTAGATTAAAATTGTTATTATCCAAGTTTTAGCCTCCTATTATTAATGGTAAGTATAAGAGACTATTTTTAATAATTGTTAGTAATTCAATCATACTATCATTTAATAATCGCTTATTTATCGGAAGAGGCAGGAGTTGAACCTGCCAACGTTGCTATAACGTCCAACGCTTTTGAA
>CAKVCJ010000233.1 GCA_934725655.1 uncultured Brachyspira sp. | reverse complement strand
TTATTATAATGAACTTAAAGAGTTTAAAAGTTTTAATATATTATACTATGATGATAAAACAATATCTTTATATAAACGAGTTTCAAAGATAGAAGATTTGCAGCTTGCTGAAATAAATAATATGTTTATGACATTTGATTTAGGCAGTCAAAAATTGATTAGCCCTTACCTTAAAGACTTAGTAAATAACTGCGAAGAAATATTAAAAAAATATAATGCTCCAAAAGATTTTTATTCCAATATAGATAATTTAGTTTTTGGCATAACAGATTCATTTATTATAATAATGAAAGAAAAAGGCTACGGAAAAATATTTATTGATTATAAAAATATAAAAGAGTATATAAATAAAGAGCATTATTTATATTATTTGTTTGATTAATAAATTATCATTGAGATAGTAAGAAAATATTTTTATAATATAAAACTGTTATTTTTATATTAATATATTGATAATATTATAATATAAAGTATAATAAATCTAATTTTACTATTAGGGGGTAAAAAATGAAAATAATAATATTCTTTATGATTACTGGTTTAATTATGTCATTATCTTTGTATTCACAGGTGGATAGATTTACAAGATTAACTCCAGAACAATTAACCAATTTAGCAAATCCAAGGAGACTTTCTCATAGAATATTTTACAAGGAAAGATCAAAAGGTCCTAATGCAAAATGGTTTGATGCAGTTAAAGAGGGGAACTTGGAAGAGATAAAAAAAATGGTTGAAGCAGGACAAGATATTGAGGTTCAAGATACAGCGAGTTTAAAACAAACTGCTTTAGGTTGGGCAGCATTTATAGGATATTTAGATGTAGTTGAGTATTTAGTAACTAATGGTGCTAATTTATATGCTGGAGATACTGCTGATGTTACTAGTGCTTTCAAATCTGCTATACTTGGCGGAAATATAGATGTAATAGAATATTTATATCCTTTATATAACGGTAAATTAAATTTAAATGAACAGGACAAGAGAGACGGCGAAACAATGCTTATGGTGGCTGCTGGTAATAGTAGGGAAGATGCTGTTAAATTTCTATTAGATAAAAAAGTAGATGTGAATATTGTAAGTAAGCAATTAAATAAAACAGCATATACTTATGCTTGTGAGTCTAAAAATCAAAATATTATTAGCATGATAAAAGCTGCAGGATGAACAAATATAAGAACTGGTAAAGCGTCTTGTAATTAATATTTGATAAGAGTAAAAAAATATTATGTTTTATTTAGTTCCAGTATTTATAATTCTTCCATTAATTTTAATGGCTGTAATGATAATAGTGCCTAATCATATAGGAAAAAAATTATATCCATCATTTACAAAAATAAAATCTTCTGTTTTGCCAATAAAGAGAAATGATTTGTTTGATTTATTAATAAATTATGAAAACTATCCTATATGGTTAAAATATTTATCAGTGGTTCATGTAGAAAAACGAGAAGATGAAAAATTAAAAATCATGCAAACTTATAGTGATAGAAAAACATCACAACAGCTGACTGAAGTAAGAAGGATTAATACTGATAATAGAACAGAGATATCTATTGTTAAATTGGAGAATGAATTTGCAGTTTTGTGGACATATATATTAGAAGATGAAGAAGAAGATAAAACCAAGATAACAATAAAAGAAACTACATATGTTTATCATCCTTATTTTAGATTTATTTTTAAATATATTCTTACAGATGAAAATGGTAAGGGTGAGTTTCTAATGAGATTAAAAAATTTTGTTAACAATAAATATAAAATTAAAAAAAATTAATTTTATATTTATTGTTATTATATTTTAATTTTTAGCAGGTTTAAATCTTACTGACAGCTGCAAACCAATATCAAAGCTATCTGTTCCTATATAATTTTTTGATTTAGGTCCAAAATTATACCCCAAGTAAAATCCTACCCCAAAATCTCTTGTATCAACAACTTCTTTAGTTTCATAATTGATATCTGAGAAAAACCAATCAAAAGTTAATTTTATATATGGTATAACGAACATTTGATTGTACATAGATTTTATATCATTAAAACTCATTCTTTTATAATGCCTGTAACTTTCAGTATCTGATATTCTTGAATATCTTTCTATTCTTCCATGAAAAGGAATTTTTACTCCGCCTCCCAATCCCACAGAAAAATTATTAATATTAAATTTAGGAAGCACTCCTAATTGTAAACTGCTAAATTGATTATAAATTCTATACTTTTGATATGATGTATTAGGAAGTTTATAAGAAAAATTGTCATGACTAAAACCTATTTCCCCTAATATACTCATAGCCATATTATTATTAAAATCTGCTAAAAAACCGAGCTGAGCTGTAAGTGCAGCATCAAAACCAAAAGAAACTTTTCTTTCAAACCCCATATCTCCAATAGGTATACCAATAGATTTACCAATATTGGCATTGATTATAGCTTCAAAACCGCTTTTAGCAAAAACTGAGCTATTGATTAGTAATATCATTAAAAATAGATACTTTTTCATTATCGCCTCCCAATATTATTTTATATTTTTATGATAAACTATTGTAGGCTTTTGTCAATCATTATGAAAAATATGAATAATTTTTATTTTCCTTTGCAGATTCTATTTGATAATTCATCAAAACCTTCTTCAATAGTAAGCCCCAATCTGTTTTTATCTTGTACCACTCTCTAATATATTCACATTGATATTCTTCATTTTCTGGAAGCCATTCAATAGGGGACTTGTCTCCTTTAGAACGATTGGCACCTCTTGAAACCGCTATTAAATGATGCTCATTTTTTAAATAATTATAATACCTATTTTTTTTCTCTTTGCTCCAATTGCTGGCACCGCTCATATATGCATTTTTTAAAGGCACTAAATGGTCTATATCCAAATCCTTAGGGTTGTCAAAATATTTGCCAGTGTATTTGTCATACCATTTACCAGATATTATTCTATTATTTGAGATTATAGGCTCTATTAAAGATTCTTCCAAAAGAACTTCATTTCTTGTATTAAGCCCATTATTATCATCGTCTGTCCATCTTCCCCAATCATCTCTGTTATATCTTTCTATTTTTTCAGTAAAATATTTAGCTTCTATTATGTCATATTTATTATAACAATAATATATTAAAGCAAAAACAACTGCTATGAAAAGCAAAAATAATTTATTTAATTTTTTCTTTTTTCTTCTTGCCATATTTTATAATACAATTAAATCAGTTGGTGTGCTATTTAAAATTGCAGGGCCATCTTTAGTTACTATAGCCATATTCTCTATTCTCACCCCTCCAAAATCAGGAAGATATATTCCAGGCTCAATAGTAACTACAGCCCCCCCATCAAGCATATGATCAACTATAGGAGATAATCTTGGAGATTCATGTATCTCAAGTCCAACACCATGTCCAAGTCCATGTCCGAAATACTGTCCGTATCCTGCATTCTTTATTATTTCTCTTGCTGCATTATCAGGCTCTTTTCCAGATATTCCAGAATGTATAGCAGCAGCACCTTTCTCATTTGCCTCTTTTACTATATTATATATTTTTTGCATCTCATCAAATTTATCGCCTTTGCCAAAAAAGAAAGTTC